>JAGRIO010000159.1 GCA_020443225.1 Pseudomonadales bacterium | reverse complement strand
GGAGGTTCCGATCAGCCGCGGTAGCAACCAGCTCCCCGCACCGGTGTCAGGCACCAGACCGCGATGAGCAAAATTCCACGCAAACCGGGCCCGGGTCGAGGCAATACGGATATCGCACTGAGAAGTAAATTCTGCACCCATGCCGACGGCTGGCCCGTCAACGGCACAAATCACAGGTTTAGGGCACTGGACAATCGGCCACCAACGGCTTTTTTCTTCTGCCGAACCACGCAATCCACGGGTTTCACCCGGCCTGGTACTGAGGTCAGACAGATCGGTTCCGGCACAGAAAGATCCGGGCGTACCCGTCAGAATGACAACACGGGCGTCATCATCTTCACCCGCTTTCGCCATGGTATCGATAAAATCCGAGAGCATGGCATAAGACATTGCATTGCGCTTCTCGGGCCGGTTGATTGTGACCGTCGCAATACCATCTTCAACGTCATAGAGTATCCAGTCCTGCATCAGTCTTCTCCTTTTTAACTTAAACCGTTCACCGGCACTGCGGCGCCATGAATCACAGCCGCATCATCCGATGCCAGGAAACCAATTACCCGCGCAATATCATCCGGCGTCACCCAACGGGTGTAATCAGCATCAGGCATATCAGCACGGTTACGGGGCGTATCGATGAGACTGGGCATCACACAGTTCACATTGATGCCTTTCTCACGTAGCTCCAGTGCCATTGATTCAGTCAGGCGAATTACCACTGATTTGGATGCCACATAGGCCCCCATCAGCGCAGCACCGCCAGCTGCGGCCTGAGCGCCAACATTAATGATTTTCCCGGACCCGGCGGCAATAAAAACCGGCACCACCCGGGCAGCCATATTCATGACTGAACGGGCATTCAGGTTGAACAGAAAATCCCAGGTTTGATCATCGGTGTTGTGTACCGGTTCCCCCATCATGAAGCCACCGGCAATATTGCACAGCACGTCAATGCCGGAGAACTGGCGCTGAATCTTGCCAACGGCTTCGGCGCAACTGTCCCGGCTCGTCAGATCGCACGCCAGATAGCAGTGTCGCTCGTTCGGTTCAGGCCATGCATTTGCCAGCACCTCGTCGCTGATATCGAGCACAGCGACATTAGCACCGCGGTCGGTAAACCAGTTAACCACAGCGACACCCAGCACACCGGCCCCGCCAGTGACTATGACTGTTTTGCCATCGAACATAACCACACCTATGTACCGCTGAAGATAAACTTGAAGATATAGAAGAACACGATGGCAAGCCCGGCACCCGCTGGTAGCGTGACCAGCCAGGAAACAAAAATATTGCCCACTACCCGCAGGTTAAGGGCTGAAATGCCCCGCGCCAGACCGACACCCAGCACAGCGCCGACAAGCGTATGGGTCGTCGAAATGGGCAGACTGAGTGCGGAAGCCACCACGACAGTCGTGCCGGCTGCCAGTTCTGCGGCGAAGCCACTGGAAGGCGTTAATTCCGTGATGTGGGTGCCAATAGTCTGGATCACTTTATAGCCATAGAGTGCCAGCCCCGCGACGATACCACCGCCACCCAGCAACAGAATCCAGCTAGGCGTCGCCGCTTTGGCACCAATTACGCCACCAGACTCGATGACAGCGTTGATCGCGGCAAGTGGACCAATGGCGTTAGCGACATCATTGGAACCATGGGCAAAGGCCATGGAACAGGCGGTGAAGATCATCATCAGCGCAAAGATTTTCTCGACGTTCACCAGATCATGTTGCGCAGAAGAGGCGACACGCTTGATCCGGGATATCAGCACAGCCCCAAATACAGCAATGACGCCACCTGCAACCGCCGAGTAAAGCAGCGCTTCTTCAAAACTGACCTTCAGACCCACATGCTTGAGACCCTTGGTGAAAGTCACCATTGAAATCACATAGCCCACAAAGAATACATAGATGGGCAGGTAACGGCGAGCTGCCACGTAGGCATCGTCAGCATTGAAAATAAACTTGCGGATACTCAGGGATATGATGAAAGAGAAGGTACCTGCGAGTACGGGCGATACGACCCAGCTGGATACGATCTCACCTACCTTGCCCCACTGCACGGCATCGAAGGAAATTCCCACCGCAGCAAAGCCTACAATGGCACCGACGATGCTGTGGGTAGTTGATACCGGCCAGCCATTGGCTGACGCAATCAGCAACCAGGTTCCTGCTGCCAGGAGCGAGGCCATCATGCCGTAGACAAGTAACTCCGGCGAGTCCTCCAGCAACATGGGGTCAATTATCCCCTTTCTGATCGTGGAGGTAACCTCACCACCAGCCAGAAACGCACCGGCGAATTCAAAGATCATGGCGATGATAATCGCCTGTTTGATAGTAATGGCCTTGGAACCGACCGACGTTCCCATCGCATTGGCGACATCGTTAGCACCTACACCCCAGGCCATGAAAAAACCAAAAGCGATGGCCAGGATCAGCAGTATGCTGCCGTATTCTTCTATTACACCCATTGAGTTCTACCTGATTGATTATTCTTTGGATTCGCCTTTGTCAGCGCGCGATAAGATACAGCATGCGGTTTCCGACGGTCTGGGACTTGTCGGCAAGATCGCCTATCCAGTCGATCACCCGGTACAGAAACATGACATCAACGGGGTCCAGGGTCTTTTCCATTTCAAACAACGCCTGAATCACGGTACGCTGACGCACATCCGCTTCCCCTTCCACGTCATCAAGCTTGGCAATCATATGGGAGACCAGATCGACTTCCTTACCACTGAAGCCGGTTGTTACCAGCTCATCAAGCTCGTTCAGCGCTTCCAGCGCCACGCTCGAAGGTTTCACCGCCCACTCCACCAGTTCGCGCATCAGGGGGGCCAGTGGCTCCGGAATTTTCATCCTCCGCCCCTTGGTCAGCCCCACAATATCCCGGGCCAGATTGGGAATCCGGTCCTGTGAGTGCAGCAGCTCCAGTAAGTCGGAACGTGAAACCGGCATGAACAGACTTCTGGGAAGATTCAGACGGATCTTGCGCTTGATATCGTCAGCATCATTCTCGAGCTTGACAATGTGCTCACCCAGAATCAGTGCTGAATCCCAGTCACCATCAATCACGGCATTCATGTACCCGGTCATCTCGGTCGCAGCCTGACAGGCTATTTTCATATGCTCCTGCATAGGAGCGATCGGGGATCTCGCAAATAACTGATTAAAGAGCGGACTAATAGCCATAGTGGTTCCCAGCGAAAGTGTGGTCGCATTATATGCAACTTGGCAGCAGAGGTAACCCGAAAGGGTCAATCCTGCCGGATCTTCTTACGTTGCCAGGCGTCAAGCTGGCGCCGGGCAGTTTCCGGACCTGACAGACCCTGCCCGGTATTCGCAGCAAGTTCAACCACGTATCCGTTCGGATCACGAAAATAAATTGAGTGGATAAACCCGTGGTCAGAAATACCCCGTGTTTCAATTCCCGCAGCCTTGCCCGCCGCAAACATCTCCTGCAGCTTCTGTTCAGACACCGTCAGCGCAAGGTGTAAATCGAAGTCGTGCTGATCCCTGAAATCAAAAGGTCGGGTGGGATCATCGAAGAAGGCGATACAGCTGCCATCTTCCAGTTGATAGAAGCTGTGCAGAACGCCGGTTTCGCGGCCGGTCAGAGTCGCACCGATTTCAAAGGCTTCCACCAGCGGCAGACCCAGAAAATCTTCATAAAACTGCCGGGTGGCTTCCGAGTCGCGACAACGATAGGCCGCATGGTTGAGTGACTGAATGCCTGACATCAGAGTTAAACTCCTGTTCCGGATGAGTGCTGCAGGATTCCGATGAGCCTGGCAGAGTGACAAGCACAAGCCCGCAGCGCTTTATTAATGTGCATTTCCGACCCGTCACAACACCGGCCATAACCCTGCCAGACTTTATGTAGGGAATTGTACCCTTCTGTGGTATAACTTGCCGCCTTATGAATCTGACACCTGAACAATCACCACAGGATCCGCAACGGGAGAAATGGCTGGACGGTCTGGCCGTGTTCCTGTCTATGACCTGCATGGTGCACTGCCTGGTCCTGCCACTGGTTGTGACCATCTTTCCTATTGTTCAGGGCAGTCTGCTCGAGGAAGAAGATTTTCACCTGCTGATGCTGGTGCTCATTCTGCCAGCGAGCCTGCTGGCACTCACCATCGGTTGTCGTAAACACAAAGATAAGTTGACGATGACCCTGGGTGGCACAGGTCTGGTCATTCTCACATTGACAGCGCTCTGGGGCCACGACTGGTTTGGCTATTTCGGCGAACGGATAGTGACAACCGTCGGCGGCCTGATTCTGGCTCTCGCACATATTCAGAACTATCGTTCCTGCCGGACAGTACACTGCCAGCATGACGATCAGCATGAACACTAAACCATCTGCAACACCCTTCAGTTCCCAGTCCTGAGCCCGAAAGTTAACCCCGACACTCCGGCTGCTGCCTTTCAGCGCAGCCGTTCATAGAGATTGACGATCAACGACAGGGTCGGCCCTGCGATCCGCACACCCTCGTGGGTGAGTGAGAAATGACCACGCTGCTGACCATGCCAGTCGAGTTTGTAGCTGGCGCCTGACAGGGCCAGCGCCAGCGGTATGCGATAGATCGCGTCTACCTCGGCAGGATTAGCGATGACCCTGACCGGATCTTTCAGCAGCCCCACCACCGGCTCAATCCGGTAACCGGCCTGGGTAAAGTAGGTACCCATCACGCCCAGAACTTCAACATCAGCGGGATTGAGACCAATTTCTTCTTCCGTTTCACGCAGGGCAGTGGCCACTGGACCGATATCCGTCTCATCAACAGTGCCACCGGGAAAGCAGATATGACCGGCAAAGCGTATGCGGGCATGCCGGCGAGTCACCAGCATCTCGATCCCCTGCTCTGACAGGATCAGCGGGATCAACACCGCAGACGGTCTGGCCCGTGCCCGGACATGATCCGGAACCGGCTGTTCAATATGGGGATTACGCAATTCCGGGCCCGGTGCTGACAGCGCTAGGCGGGAGCGTAACAGTTGCTCATCCACCCTGAGCGCGGGCCACTGCATCAGCGACAGCCGCTCATCCCTCATTCAGAGTTGTGCCTTCAGTTCACGGTAGCCGATCAGGTGAATGCCCTGCGCTTCGATAAACGATCTGAGGGACGAATCACGCCACGCCAGATAGTCAGCATGTCGCGACTCAGGTCGCTCTTTGTCGATAGCCATGAGCTCTTCACCGGCTTTCGCAGGATGGAACAGCAAATGGGTAAGCCCGGGTTTTACCTGACCGATCAGATCCCGGTAAAAGTCCGTCTTATCCGTCATCGGCAGCAGGGTGTCGATCATGATTTCATCCAGCGTCGGCACCTCATTGGCACGCACAGCATCGAGTACCTCCAGGTACTGATCAGCCATACTGGCATCGATCATGTCCAGCCGTTCCCGCGTGATATTGGGTAGAAACGCCGGCAAGCCATACTCCCGGCCGAGCTTAAGATATATTCCCAGAAATTTCGGATGCACAACGCTACCCATATGCGTGTCTATATGGGTGAATTCCACGCCGGTTGCCAGCGCCGTTTCAATCTGTGCACGCATCTCGGCTTCAGCTGCGGCCACAGTGACATGCCGCACCGCATCTTCACGGGTGCGCCACAGACACCCCTGTTCATCCAGCAACCCGCTGGCAGGGTCGCGGGTACTGAGGGGGCCCCAGCGAAAGTGCGGATATTCACAGGTGAAGGTCAGGTGAACACCCACATCATAACCAGGATTCTCCCGACACCGGTCAATAGCCTCCTGAAACCAGGGGCCGTTGACCAGAATGGAACCACAGCTGGCAGATCCACTACTCAGGCACTCAAAGGATGCTTCATTGGCAGCATGACTGAAACCAATATCGTCAATATGAGTGATCAGGACCCGGTCATCAGGTCCGTAACCCATTTTCTCAAGGAACCTGTTCATCAGCTGGCCATTGCAAATTTGCCGTCAGCACTGACGGTGACAGGCAGGCCGCAGAATTCCCGTTGCTGCATGTCAGCCATCACCGCCTGATCATCAGACGATGCCCACACCCGCTTATTGTCCGGCGTCAGCGCTGCAATAAAGCTTATTCCAGGACCATTCGGGCCAAACATCACCGTATAGGATTCAATCGTGGCAGGGCCATCATACTCGCCCAATACCTCCTTGCGGGGCGTGGCATCAATCTCTGCCTGGACATCCTCATGCAGGAAGTCCTGCGCCGGCGGCCGGGCTGAGTAGATACCGAAGGCGTGTTTAGTCAGATAGCCGCCATTAGCCGTAATGAGGCCTTTTTTCTCTGGCGACGCACGCAACAGTTCTACCATACGGGCAATGGAATGCATCACATAGTTGTTCAGCGGTCCACCGCCGAATGTCAGCCCGCCGGTGACGGTCAGTGTTTTAGATTCATCCAGCCCCAGTTCATTCACTGCTACCTGCACGGCAACCGGAAAACAACTGTAAACATCCACCAGGTCGAGATCGCTGACCTGCAACCCCAGCAACGACATCACCCGCTTGCCGGCAATGCGGATCGCCGGAGACGAGTACAGGTTGTCACGGTTGGAGACATAGTAATGATCGTGACCATCAGTACCAGCCCAGGGATAGACCCACTTCGCTTCCGGAATGCCCAGTTCCCGGGCTTTTTCTACTGAACACATGATAAGTGCAGCACTCATGTCCACCGCGTTGTTTGAGTTCATTAGTTTAGGATAGGGAAAGCTGATCATCCGGTTCGTGGGACCGGGGGTCCGAATGGTTTCGGCATCCACCACATCCCGCAGCCACGCGTGCGGATTGTCGCCAGCGACCTTTGAGAACCCGGCCCAGAGCTCAGAAATTCTGACCTTGTGTTCCTCAATGGATTCTCCGCGATGATGCCGCAGGGCATTTTCAAACATCGGGTAGACCTGAATTGGCTGGCGAATACCCCGTGCTTCTTCCTCTGCATTGGTCATCGGCTTCTCATCGCCCAGCATCCGGTCGTAGGCACCTTCGGTTTCGGTAATTTCCAGCTTGATACCCGCCTTGGCAGCCTTGGCCTGACTGTTACCGTTCTCAGCGCCGGTGATGACAATCAGGGATTTGTCGCCATTGAGGATATCCAAAGCAGACTGGTTGACCAGTGACTGCACCATGTTGCCACCGTAGGGGGTGCCCATGGTTTCGGCATCCGGGGCACCAATCTCAGCAGCTACCCAGGCTGCTGGTTGCTTGTAACGCCACACGCCCCGTACCACCCGGACCGATTCTGTCTGCGCCAGCAACTGCGGCGCACCTGCATCTTTGGCAGCGGCTCTGACAGCATCAGCCATCAGCTTCAGCGGCTCCTTACCCTCAAGCGGATCTTTAATTCGCTGCTGCAACTGGGCAATACCAACAATCACCGGTGTTTGGATTTATCATAGCGGTTTCCTGATCAGTAAAAATTCAAAGGCCCTATTCTGCCACAGTATGCAAGAGGAGCAGAATGTGGTTTTCTTCGCCTATGACAGTATCCAACAAGCCAACCTCTACGCCTCTGCACATCGCTCTGACGCCCTGGCATCTGGACAAAAGTGGTCATGCGGAAGATCTGGTGAGGCAGGCAGAAGTTGCTGAAGATCTCGGCTTTCACTCGTTCTGGCTGCCGGAAAATCATTTCGGCGACGAGCGCTCACTGCCTTCTCCGCTGACGACACTGGCAGCAGTTGCAGGGCGAACCCGGCGCATCGGGCTGGGCACCACATCCTACCTGTTACCCATTCGCCATCCCATCCAGGCAGCAGAAGAAGTTGCGGTGCTGGACCGGTTGTCCGGCGGCAGACTGATACTGGGGGTTGGCCGGGGCGTTCAGCCAGCCATGTTTGATGTTTTTGATATTGATACCCGCGAGAAACGCAGGCATTTCAGGGACAATCTGGCCATCATGACCGACGCCTGGCAGGGCAAGCCGATTCGCTATCATGAAGGTGAACCCGTGTTGTTGTCGCCACTGCCGGTTCAGCAACCGCACCCGCCCATATGGATCGCGGCCTTTGGTCCCCTGGCCCTTAAACAGGCAGGGCAACTCGGCGCACCCTATCTCGCATCGCCAGTCGAAACGCTGGCTCAATTGATCAGTAACTATGAACGCCACGAGCAGTTCGCCCGGGAAGCGGGTCACTCGATTAACATTCGCCCGGTGATGCGGACCGTTTTCATCAGCGAGAAGCCCGCCGAAGTGAATGCTGTCCGCGAGGCGCTGGCCGGTTCAGGCAGCCACGCCATGCGGGGGGAAAATGTTGATGTTGCTGACTGGACCCTGCTGGGCAGTCTCGAGCAGGTCAGTGAGCAGATCGCCCATCATCAGCAAGTGCTGGGCATGACTCACCTGATTGCCAGAGGCCGGTTACCCGGCGTATCCGGGCCACAGTGGATGCGGAGCCTTGAAGCCCTGGCCACGCTGCAACAGGCCGAAGGCAAAAGTGCCTGACACCGCCACGACAGTCCACAGACTCAGTCTACAATTTTAATCAGCTGACCTGGCTCAGGCTGACCATCAGGGTACATACCATTCAATACCCGTAATTTATCCAGCGCATAGTTGGTAATCGGTGACTTTTCGGCAAGGGCTTCCATGGTGGTGCCTGCTTCAGCTCTGACGACCTGAATGCGGGGCTCTCATGGCCGAGCCAAAGCGCGATGACGCTGACGTCGACACCGGCCTGCAGCAGGTGCATTGCCGTCGTGTGGCGAATGGTGTGCGGCGAGATCTGGCATGTCGCCA
>JAGRIO010000015.1 GCA_020443225.1 Pseudomonadales bacterium | reverse complement strand
TAGCGCACAGGCATACTTGATCTTGATTTCTTCAGCGTGAGGCGTCGGAGTGCGCAGCGCCATCGCGATATCATTAGTAACCTGATCGCCTGCAATAGGAATGACTGCAGTATGTCTGATCGCCCCATCAACGAAGATCGCAATGTCAGTGGTGCCACCGCCGATATCAACCAGACAAACACCAAGGTCCTTTTCATCATCCGTCAGGCAGGCATAACCAGAGGCTACCTGTTCCAGAATGATATCCTCGACTTCCAGCCCGCATTTGCGGATGCATTTTTCAATATTCTGAGCGGCGTTGACGGCACAGGTCACCAGGTGAACCTTGGCCTCGAGCCGGACCCCGGACATGCCCAGCGGCTCTTTCACACCCTCCTGGGTATCAATGACATATTCCTGGGGCAGAATATGCAGAATCTTCTGGTCAGCAGGTATGGCAACCGCCTGTGCAGCATCAATGACCCGGTCAATATCCGGCTGAAAAACCTCCCGGTCACGAATCGCCACAATGCCATGGGAATTCATGCTGCGGATGTGACTGCCTGCAATACCTGCATAAACGGAATGAATCTGACAACCGGCCATCAGCTCTGCCTCTTCAACGGCACGCTGAATCGACTGGACTGTCGACTCGATATTCACCACAACACCCTTCTTCAATCCACGGGACGCGTGACTACCGATACCTACGACCTCGACATCCCCTTCAGGCGAGACTTCCCCGACGATACAGACCACCTTGGAGGTGCCGATATCAAGCCCCACTATCATCCGATTGCCATTTGAACCAGTCATAATCTAAGTTCTCTCTGCGATTTTGTGTTATTAGCAATGTCCATGTTTTCGGCTGAGCCTTTCCATTGCACAGCCACCCCATTTGAGTAACGCGTATCCACTACGGCCACCTGATCCATTTTTTCCTGCAAGCCTGCGCTTTCAACGACTTTGATATAGCGCTGCAGACGTTCCAGCACATCATCCTTTCCCAGTTTCACCGTGGTACCCGAAGCACTCACAAACTGCCATGAACCCCGTTCATCAAGCTTCAGCACCTCAATCGTCTGGCCGCTGGTGAGCAATGCATTACTGAGTTCCTGAAACTGTTGCATTACCGCCTTTTCTTCCCCAACAGGTCCATAAAGCTGTGATAACTCTCCGCCTGTTTCATATTCCGAGCGAAACACTACGCCTTCGTCATTGATAAAGGCATCATCATTCCAGTAGGCAATGGGAACTTCTTCCACGCATTTGATAACCAGTCTGTCCGGCCAGCCGCGCGATACCGCGACATGGTGAATCCATTCAATATTGTCGAGGCTTTGCTTAATCTTGCCGATATCCTGCAAATCTTCCGCATGATCCACCAGATGCTGATACAGCGCCTTGCGTTGCTCTGTTGTCAGATCACCGGCAATGGCTATCTGGTTAAGGCTGAATCCCCCACCAGACAACCACCCGGATTGCCAGGCCACGGCTGTCGCCAGTAATGCAAGACTGAGCACGATGATCATCAGCGGTCGCATAGTCATCTGTAGGTCTCCATCAGTTGCACTTCCTTGCTGCCCAGCGTTCAGTCAGGATTCTGGCCAGCTTGCCGGTTTCACCCGCGCCCTGGGTCAGAACAAAGTCACCGGCTGCAGTCACTTGCTCCAGAATCTCTGGCACTTCCTCTATCGAGCCTGCGTATATCAGATCAACGTCCTGTCGCCGTGCCAGTGCCCGGCGCAAATCTTCGCCGGTAGCTCCCGCAATGACATCTTCACCGGCACTGTAAACATCCAGCAGAATCAGTTGATCTACCGTAGAGAGCACGTCAACAAACTGATCAAATAATTCGAGCGTGCGGGTATAGCGGTGAGGTTGATAGACCATCACCAGACGGGCATCAGGCCAGCCGCTACGTACAGCCGCAATGGTTGCACGAACTTCATTTGGATGATGTCCGTAATCATCTACCAGCAGGAACTCGCCATCATTGCGGGCAAACCGGCCATGCACTTCAAAGCGTCGTCCAACCCCCTGAAAACGCAAAAGCCCCTGGACAATATCCTCATCACTGACACCCTCATCAGTAGCGATGGCAATAGCAGCCAGTGCATTCAATACATTGTGATCACCGGGAAAACCGAGAGATATCGTTAGCTGAGGTGCATTTCCGGGCCTGGTCACCGTGAATGTTGAGGTGCCCGCTGACTGACGGATATCGCTGGCACGGAAATCAGCTTCCGGCCCAAAGCCGTAAGTCACCACCGAGCGTTTGACCGATGGCAGCAGAGACTTGACGACAGGATCGTCAATACAAGCCACTAACAACCCATAGAATGGCAGGTTATGAATAAATTCCAGGAACGCGCTCTTGAGTTTGTCAAAACTCCCCTCGTAGAAACTCAGGTGGTCCCTGTCTATATTGGTCAGTACAGCAACCATGGGCTGCAGATGGAGAAATGAAGCATCGCTTTCATCAGCTTCCGCCACCATATACCGACTTTTACCCAGGCCAGCGTTAGACGCGGCACTGTTAAGTAAACCACCAATAATAAAGGTGGGATCCAGCCCCGCCTGGCCCAGAACCGATGCAATCAGGCTGGTGGTTGAGGTTTTGCCATGGGTGCCGGCGACCGCTATTCCATGACGATAGCGCATCAGTTCGCCCAGCATTTCTGCCCGCCGAACAACGGGTATCCGGCGTTCATTAGCCGCCTGAATTTCGGGATTTTCCTGCCGGATTGCGGTCGATACCACCACAACATCCACGCCATCGACGTTGCTGGCCGCATGAGTGTGGAAAACGGTAGCACCCAGATTCTCCAGCCGCTCGGTGGTAGCGGACCGTGACTGATCGCTGCCAGTGACCTCATAGCCCTGATT
Organism: Pseudomonadales bacterium; assembly: GCA_020443225.1. Classification (GTDB taxonomy): domain Bacteria; phylum Pseudomonadota; class Gammaproteobacteria; order Pseudomonadales; family Azotimanducaceae; genus UBA4582. The sequence goes on along the minus strand of JAGRIO010000015.1, from coordinate 20,482 downwards.
AAGCAGTACTTCAGCAATGCCGCACATACCAGCACCACCAATGCCCACAAAATGAATACGACGGATGCGGCGCATTTCAGGGATGTCCATCAGCATTTTCCGGGTATCAGCGACCACGACGCTTGCCCCCTTCAGTTTCTGCCTGATGCAGGCGTGCCTCAAGATCGATTCTGAGCAAAACTGCAATCATCACACAGGTAATAATAAGACTGTTGCCACCGTAACTGACCAATGGCAGTGTCAGACCCTTGGTCGGCAGCAGCCCGATGTTGACCCCAATATTTATCAGCGACTGACTACCTAACAAAATGGCAATGCCGTAAGCCAGATATGCCTCAAACAACCGCTGCTGGGTCTGTGCTGTCTGGCCGATACGAAATGCTCTGATCACGAGACATCCCAGCGCGACAATTACAGTCAGGGCGCCAACAACGCCTAACTCTTCGGCCGTGATTGAGAACAGAAAATCAGTATGGGCTTCAGGCAGATAAAACAGTTTCTGAATACTGTTGCCCAATCCAAGCCCGAAAACTTCACCACGCCCAAAGGCGATCAGCGCCTGAGTCAGCTGATAGCCACTGCCAAACTGATGCTCCCAGGGATTAGCGAAGGTCGTCAGCCGTTCCAGACGGTAGGGTTGCCATTGGGCGATAACAGCAATACCAATCAGAACCAGCGTAATGATCGGCAGGAACCGCTTGAAGGGTACATCCGCCAGAAATACCATGCCCATGGTGGCTGTCATGATAACCACTGCCGCCCCAAAGTCAGGTTGTTCAAGCAACAGGAGTACAATCACAGAAAGCACTGCCAGTGGTTTGATAAATCCCACGATGGTGTTCTGAACTTCTTCCTGCCGCCGGACCAGATAACCAGCGATATAGACGGCAAAAAACAGCTTCACCAGCTCTGAACCCTGCAATGTGAAGAAGCCAAGCGATATCCAGCGGGTGCTGCCATTGACCTTATGACCGACACCAGGAATCTGCACTGCTATAAGTAAGGCAAAGCTGGCCACCAGTAAAAGCACGTCAAAACGCTTCCACACAGAGACCGGTGTAAGCAGAGCGGCCAGTGCACACCCAAAACTGATCAGCAGATAAACGGCATGCTTGATCAGCAAATAAAACGAGTTGCCATAGGTACGGGCAGCAATTTCAGATGACGCTGAAGCCACCATCACCAGGCCAATACAAACCAGAATCAGGCTCGCAGAAACCAAGACCGCGTCCAGAGGAAAATCACCTGATCTGGCCATCATAGGCGCGCGCGTGGGCAATGCCATACTCATTTGGCGCGCTCCTGTACCAGCTGGCGAAAATAATCGCCCCGGTGCTCAAAATTCCTGAACTGGTCCAGGCTGGCGCAAGCCGGTGAGAACAACACCAGGTCACCAGTTTGTGATCGTTCCCGGATAAGACTCAGCGCAGACGCCAGCGTATCGGTAATCTCACAGGGCGTAGAGCCACTCAGTTGTGAATGAATAACCTCCGCATCCTTACCGTATAACACCACGGATGTTACATGTTGCCCAACAACCTCATTGAGCAATCTGAAATCCGCGCCCTTACCCTGACCGCCAAGCAGCAGATGTATTCGCCGGAACTCACTGAAACCGCTGACAGCCGCCCGGGTGGATTCGGGGTTAGTCGATTTTGAGTCATTAACATAGAACACGCCGTCAACGGCACCCAGCCATTCACAGCGATGAGGTAAACCCGCATAGCTTCGCAATATCGTCAGGGTGATGTCCCGTGGTACTTCCATGATATCGGCGATAGCGAGCGCTACCAGAGCATTCGAATAATTGTGAGACCCCTTGATGCCCAGATCACGGGTTGCAAGCAAATTGTCTGCTCCGTGGGCAAGGAATATCTGACCGTCGATATTCCGCAATCCGTAACTGGCCGCATCCTGAGGTTCATCACTTCCGAAACTCACTACTCTGGTAGCGCTGTCAAACCGAAACTGAGTGGAGAGTTCCCGGTTCAGCAGAGCTGTCTTTGCACCGGAATATATTCGCGCCTTGGCTGCATAGTACTGGTCAAGAGAATCGTAGCGATCCAGATGATCCGGCGAAAGATTCAGTACTACCGCAAGGTGACAACCAGCCTGAGTGACCCGCTCCAGCTGATAGCTCGACATTTCAATCACATAGCAACCGTGTGCGTCATCCAACAGATCAAGGCAGGGGGTGCCAAGATTGCCACCCACCCCTGGATTCCTGCCTGCTGCAGACAATATCTCGCCAACCAGACTGGTCACGGTACTCTTTCCATTGGACCCTGTTATGCCAACCACCGGTTCAGCAGCAAGGGACAGAAACATGGCAACATCGCCCGTCACCGGCACACCAGCACTGATCGCACGCTGAATTTCGGGCAGGCTGGCAGGTACGCCCGGGCTCAGAATGATTTCCTGCGCCTGCAACAAGGCAGTTTCATCAAGCGGGCCAAATGAAGCAGCGGGGTTCAGTTCTCTGAGCGCAGAAAGCAGAACAGGCGCAGTCTGGCTGTCCTGAACAGCCCAGGCTTCGCCCTTGCGCGAAAGATACTTCGCACATGACAAACCTGTTTTTCCCAACCCTACGATCACTTTCAAGTCCTCTCAGACGCCTCGTGTACTGAAAAAAGTGCTGACCTGTTCATGGTCACTGAAGAAGTGCCGTTGCCCTTCTGTTTCCTGATATTCCTCATGCCCCTTACCAGCAATCAGCACCACGTCTTCTGCGCTTGCGTGTGTCAGCGCAAACCTGATGGCAGCACTACGGTCGGCATTAACCGTCAGCCTCTCTCTGGCCGATACACCTTCGACAATGTCTGCAATAATGCGGTCGGCATGCTCATACCGGGGGTTATCACTGGTGACGATGACCCGGTCAGCCAGCCGGGACGCAATCTTCCCCATAGCTGGCCGTTTATCTGCATCACGGTTTCCACCACAACCAAACACACACCACAGCTCACCTTCGCAATGCCTTCTTATCGCCTGCAGCACTTTCTCCAGCGCATCCGGCGTATGGGCATAATCAATCACAACTAAAGCCTCGCCTGGTTGTGATATCTGGTCCATGCGGCCGCGAACATTGGTAAGTCCGGCAACTGTCTTCAGAATCTGTTCAAACTCATACCCCAGCAAACCCAGCACTGAAACAACCGCCAGCAGATTCGAGAGATTGAATTCGCCCAGCAGCGGCGTCTTCAGCAAGCCATCTCCCCAGGGTGTTGTGATCTCTGCTTCCATACCAGCCATCGAGAAACTGACCCCCCGACAACAGACGTCAGCCGACTGAGAACCTGTTGAGTACCAAACCACCTGCGTATCTCTACCGCAGGCAGCAGCAAACTCGCTGCCATGAGGATCGTCAGCATTGACCACCGCAGCCTTCAGCCCCTGCCACTCAAACAACCGGCGTTTGGCGCGGCGGTATTCGGCGAAGGTTTCGTGATAATCGAGGTGGTCATGAGTCACGTTGGTCAGAACAGCAATATCGATGTGAGTCCCGTTTAACCGCCCCTGTGCCAGACCATGGCTGGATGCCTCAAGCACCACGGCTTCAGCACCACCTTCCGCCAGCGCTGAAAGCTGACGCTGACATTCCAGGGCATCAGGCGTGGTCAGACCGGCATCGCGAAGCTCTCCGGGGAAACCAAACCCGAGGGTTCCCATCACACCTGCTTTGCAGCCGGCAGCAGTGAGCGCCTGAGACATAAAATGTGCGCAGGACGTCTTGCCGTTAGTCCCCGTTACAGCCACTGTCGTCAGCCCTGCAGACGGGTCTCCATAGAACCGTGCAGCAATTTCACCCTTGCGGCTATTCAGATCCGGCAACTCGATAATATTGTCAGCGGTAATGGGGCTTGGAGGTTCGCAGATAACAGCCGCAGCAACAGAGACCACATCGGCTATATATTGCCGGGCATCATGAATCTGACCTGGAGCAGCCAGAAACACACAACCCTGCCCTACCCTGCGACTGTCATCTGCCAAACCCGTCACGGGAACATCTCTGAGGTTCTGAATATCAGGTAATAATTCGCTCAACATTTTCATGATTCAGGCGGCCTCATCCGGTAACTGAGGAGTTACGTTCAGCATTCTCAGCGCACCGCTCATGATGCGGGAGAAAACCGAAGCCAAAATGGAACCACCGCCATAACCCTGTTTGCGCGGGTCATCTATCATGATGACCCCCACCAGCCGCGGGTGCTCGGCAGGCGTCATGCCAGCGAAAAAAGCCATATGGCGGGTGTCGTCATAACCGGTCTCGCCTTCCTTACGTTTCCGCACTGTACCGGTCTTACCGGCGACACTATATGCTTCAAGCGCAGCCTTGCTGCCGGTACCAAATTCGGTGACCCGCTTCATCATGGAGATAAGCTGTTGTGTAATGCGCTCATCCATTACCCGCTCTTCATGTATTCCGCTGCTCTTCAGCAGGGTCACCTGACGCTTCATACCACCGGATGCAATCGTCAGATAGGCAGACGCCAGTTGCAGCGGGGTCACCGTCAGACCATAACCATAGGCAAAGGTCGCCCGTTCGATGTCTTTCCAGCGCCTGTGATTCGGCAGGTATCCGGTTCTCTCACCCGGAAATCCCATGCCCGTGCTCTGCCCGAGACCTACGGCAGAAAATAGCTGCCAGACCTCATATTCATTCAGATCAAGCGCCAGCCGGGTGATCCCAACCTGACTGGACTTTTCAATGATGCCGCCCAGGTCGAGTACGCCGTAATTGGCAGGATCAGGAATGGTCTTACCATCTACCCTGACATAGCCTGGATTGGTATCAATGGTGGATTGCGGCGAATATCTTCCGGTTCCCAGCGCGACGGCGACAGTGAATGGTTTAACCGTTGACCCGGGTTCAAAGACATCCGTCACCGCCCGGTTCCGGACGGCGTTAATATCAAGCTCAGCCCTGTTGTTGGGATTAAATGAAGGATGATTGACCAGCGCCAGCACCTGGCCGGTGTCGACATCGAGAATCACAGCAGAACCTGACTGCGCCTCATAGCCACTGACCGCAGACTTAAGTTCACGATACGCCAGATACTGCAGTCGCAGGTCTATACTGAGCTCCAGGTTCTTACCGGGGCTGGCTTCGGCTACAGGCATGATGTCCCGGACAATTTCGCCGTACAGATTTTTAAGTACTTTCTTTCTGCCAGGCTGCCCCTTCAACCATTGGTTATAGGACAACTCCAGCCCTTCCTGACCCTCGTCTCTGACGTCGGTAAAACCCACGACATGAGCGGCTACCTCGCCTGCAGGATAGAAGCGCTCGTACTCACGCTCGGCGTAAACACCGGAAATATCCAGCGCCAGAACCTTTTCGGCCGCCTCGGGCACCAGTTTGCGGCGCAGATAAACAAACTCCCGGTTGCGGTTTTTCTCCATGCGCGCCCTGAATTCCGCCGGATCAATTTCCAGCATCAGCGCAACCTGATCCATTCCTTCATTAGCTTCGATAAATTCAGCAGGATTAGCCCACAGTGAAACCACGGGAGAACTGATCGCCATTGGCTTGCCCTGACGATCCTGAATCATGCCCCGGTGAGCATTAATACGCTCCATTCTGATGGTACGGGCATCGCCCTGATCCTGAAGGAAGTCCCGCTCAAAGACGTGCAGGTAAACGACCCGCCCGCCCATAACGAACAACGCTGCCAGAAAGCAGCCAACCACGACATACAGGCGCCAGGCGGCCATTATCTGTGCCTCACGACGACAAGCTCAGCCAGTGATGGCGGCTTCATCTTCAGTTCGTTTCTGGAAACACTGTCGATACGGGCATAGTCAGACCAGGCGCCTTGTTCCAGCAGTAATTTTTCGTACTCAACATCAAGAAAGTCCTGCGCAGCCTGCAGTTCCTGCAGCTCTGAATATTGCTCGCGGGTCAGGTGCACCGACCAGACCACACCGACCGAGGAAATCAGGGCAACACCCAGCAACACCAGCAACACCAGACTTTCAGGCTTCAGCAGCCAGCCGACACATTGCTGAAGTATCATTCTGTTCATGATGCCAGTTTCTCCGCTACCCGCATGATGGAGCTTCGCGAACGACGATTGCGCTGCACCTCTTCCTCGCTGGGTTTGACTGCCTTACCTACCAGCTTCAGGGTTCTTTTGATCTCGGCATCCCGAATTGGCAACCGGGAAGGCAGCGCTTCACCACGGGCAAGATCACGCATGAAGCGCTTGACGAGCCGGTCTTCAAGGGAGTGAAAACTGATAACGACCAGACGACCACCCGCCTGCAATACCTGTACGCTTTGTTGCAGACATGCCTCTATGTCATCCAGTTCGTTGTTGATTTTGATTCTGATTGCCTGAAAGGATCGGGTAGCCGGATGCTTGTGCTTTTCCTTTCGCGGCACCGCCCGGTCAATCAGCTCCACCAGCTCTGAAGTTGTGCTCAGTGGCCGTGTGGTTCGCTGACTGACAATTGCACTGGCTATCCGGCGCGCGAAACGTTCTTCACCATAAACGCGCAGCACATGAATGATGTCTGCTTCATCAGCACTGTTGAGCCATTCTGCAGCGGTCATACCCTTTGACTGGTCCATACGCATATCAAGAGGACCATCTTTACCGAAGCTGAAGCCCCGACAGGCTTCATCCAGTTGCGGGGAAGAGACCCCAAGATCCAGCAGCACACCGTCAACCCCGGTATATCCGCACTGCTTCACATGATCGGCAATATCCGCGAAGCTGCCATGAACAACTGACACCCGCTCGTCCGCTGCAAATCGCTGCCTTGCATCAGCGAGCGCGTCAAGATCTTTATCAATAACCAGAAGACGGCCTTCTGACGTCAAACGGGCAAGAATTTCCCCGGCATGCCCGCCGCGACCATAAGTGCAATCAACGAATGTTCCCATCGGGTTCATCACCAGCGCCGCCACTGCTTCTGATTTGAGTACTGTTTCGTGTCCGGACGCACTCAATTGATCTTCATTAGTCATTGGCCACCCCCTAGATTGACAGCGCTGTCACTTCAGGCGGCAGATCAGCAACAGACGCAGGATCTACTTTCCAGGTCTCACGGCTGTTCCGGTACGTTTCCTCATCCCACAATTCAAACTTCTTACCCTGACCCGAAAATACCGCTTTCTTATCGAGCCCTATGATTTCTCTGAGTGGCTGCGAAACCTGAACCCGCCCATTGCTGTCCATCTGAACTTCTGAGGCATGGCCAAGCATGATGCGCTGCACCTGTCTGGCTCTGGGGTCAAAGTTGGGGAGCGCTATGATTTCTCTTTCCAGATCATTCCATGCCGGTCGCGGGTAAATCAGCAGACACTTATCAAACAGGTCCAGGGTGATCACCATTTCGCCATTGCAGTGCTGAGTCAGGAAATCACGATAGCGCGTCGGCATCGCCAGACGCCCCTTCGCATCGAGATTTATGTTGCTGACTCCAAGAAACATGACTGTTCGCTACCGTTCTGAGACTTCACTCAGGTGCCTGAAAAAACCACTTAGTGCTCTAAAATTCCACTAAGTAACCACATAACACCACTTTTCTTCCACCGTGAACGATACGAGCGGGGGCAGCACATTGTCAAGGGATGAAAATCCCAATTTGTCTTTAAAACACAATGACTTACGGGCGGACTGAAGAATCGCCGGAGAATACGAACGGAAAAGACTTCAATAACAGAAGGCTAAAGAACAAAGTTAAAGTGAATTCTTAAGAGTTTAAGAATTTAGATAGATTTGGAATAGCCTGAAAGGCTTTTTAGAACCGGAGTCAGCCTGTAAGCCGGGTTCTGTCTTGGGCAATCATTCATCTGGGATGCATGTCACCACGCACCTCTAGCGACCTACCCGAATCCAATTGCGGGCCGCAACCACAGATTCCTATTTGGTCTTGCTCCGGGTGGGGTTTACACTGCCACGAACCGTTACCGGTCGCGCGGTGCGCTCTTACCGCACCTTTTCACCCTTACCGACGAGTCGGCGGTATATTTTCTGCTGCACTTTCCGTAGGCTCACGCCCCCCAGGCGTTACCTGGCACCCTGCCCTGTGGAGCCCGGACTTTCCTCCGATGTTGCGGGCAATTTCCCGAGAGAATTTGCACCGGTCAACACCCGCGATTGCCTGGCTGACTCCGAACCCAAGCTTAGCTGAAACTAACGAGCCGGCTCAACCTTTTGATTGCTTTATTGCTACAGCCTGAGCATACAGGTCTTTTTTGTTTCCACCGGTGATGGAGGCGGTCAGCTCGGCGGCTTTTTTGGGTGGAAGTTCCGGTAACAGTAAGCTGAGGACACGAAACTGCTCTGTCTCATCGGCTGTGCTGTCGGCTGGCAGTGCACCTGCGACCAGAACGACGAACTCCCCACGTACCGGAATCTCTTCGCCCGCCAGCGCTGCCACCGCGGCGGCGGCACTACCAGACCAGAGCTGTTCAAATTTCTTGGTTAACTCACGCCCGATGACCACTTCCCGCGCTTCACCAAAAACACTGACCATATCGGCCATGAGATCAACAATGCGGTGCGGTGCTTCATAAAACACCAGTGTGCGTGTTTCATCCCTGACCAACATCAGTTGTTTGCGACGCGCCGGCCCTCTGGCAGCCAGAAATCCTTCAAAACAAAAACGATCGGTCGCCAGCCCCGCAACTGAAAGGGCTGTAATGGCCGCGTTGGCGCCCGGTACCGGCACCACATCGATGCCTGCCAGACGCGCCTCACGCACCAGTCTGTATCCCGGATCAGAAATCAGCGGAGTGCCTGCATCAGATACCAGCGCAAAGGATTCACCTGCCTGCAGCCGCGCGATCAGTTCTGCGCTCGCCCGCTCTTCATTATGTTCCCGGTAACTGACCAGACGGGCAGAAATACCGTGGTGATCAAGCAGGGCCCGGGTATGCCGGGTATCCTCGGCTGCAACTGTGTCGACTTGCCGCAAAATCTGCAGCGCCCTTAAGGTAATGTCATCGCGGTGCCCAATGGGTGTAGCGACCACGTACAGTGTCGGCATAATCAAACCTCAGCGGAATTGAGCCACAATCTTACAGCGAACTGAGGCCAAATCGGTTACGATGACAGCTTTAAATCAGAACTTCCAGAGACGATATCGGCAATGCAGTTTTACCGGTTGTTCAGACTCGATGTCCTTATTTCACTGCTGTTTATCACGATGCTCGCGGGCTGTGGTTCACAACCTGGCCCTGAGCAACCAGGCACGGTTAAACGCTCTGCGCCGCAGCAGAATCAGTACGGCAACTCGTCGGTTCAGGAGCTGATTGCCCGCGCCAACCGCTCCGATGGCAACACTGCTCAGCAACTACGTATCCGTGCTGCAGAACTGTCGCTGGCAAATGGCGACATCAGCCAGGCGCGCAGCATTCTGGATGTCGTCGGGGAACCAGCTGGTGAACCCAGTCGGGCACTCGCCTTTGTCCATGCTCAATTGCAGATCCTCAGTGATGACCCGGTCGGAGCACTACGATGGTTGAATCAGATTCGTTCCGGGCCTGGCGACCCGCTGACCACTGACGAACAGTTAAGACTTGGCGATCTGAAGGCAGAAGCATACCGGGCCAACCGAAGCTATCTGGCCAGCGCCCGTGAACGCATCTTTTTTAACAGCCTGCTGACAGAAGATCAGAAGCAGGACAACCACGAAAAGATATTCAGCACATTACTGTCACTTCCCGCCAGAACGTTGCAGACGCAGGCAGAAAAAGCGGTGACGAGTGACCTGCGAGGCTGGTTATCCCTGGCGGCAATGACCAGACGATTTCAGAACGACCCGGTACAGCAGTTGAATGCGCTGGAGAACTGGAAAAAGCTATGGTCGTCCCATCCGGCCATCAGTCATCTTCCGGCCAGCTTGCAACTGTTATCGCAGGTGGTCAGCGATCAGCCTGAATCCATTGCCCTGTTTCTGCCCCTGGAGGGCAATTTGTCGGTCTTTGGCCGCGCCATCCGCGATGGCATTCTCAGCGCACATTTCCAGGCCGATGGTCATACGCGTATTAAACTTTATGATACTTCTTCCAACGATATCCTTACGCTGCTTGCCAGCGCCCGTGCTGACGGTGCTGAGCTTGCAATCGGTCCACTGGATCGCGACAAGGTCACCGAGCTTGCCAGTCAGCCATCGCTGCCTATCCCGGTTCTTGCCCTGAACCGCAGTATTGACGGCAGCGCTAATCCGGATCTGTACCAGTTTGGTCTGGCACCGGAAGACGAAATCCATCAGGTTGCCACCCAGGCCAGCAAGGAAGGTCACCACAATGCCCTGGTTATCTATCCGGCGGGCGACTGGGGGAACCGGAACTTTGCAACTTTTCGCCAGCAGTGGGAAGCCGACGGCGGCATCATTATCGATAGCGCTGAATACACTAATCAGCGCGATTATTCCGATCTGGTAAAGAATCTGCTGAACGTTGACGCCAGCGAGCAACGTGCGGCAGAACTGCGCCGTATCATTGGTGAACGCTTTGAATTTACGCCAAGGCGCCGTCAGGACATCGACTTTATCTTCCTGTTAGCTAATGCCTCTCAGGCACGGGGCATCAATCCAACGCTGGCGTTCTTTTACGCAGAGGACATTCCGGTTTACGCAACGTCCAGTGTTTATGAGTATTCAGACAGTAAAATTGAATCCATCGATCTCAATGGTATCCGGTTTTGTGATATCCCCTGGAAACTCGGTGAACCCGATACCACTCAGGCACTGGTAGAACAGTACTGGCCAGCGGCAAAATCGCAGCTGGCCCCATTCTTTGCTCTTGGAGTTGATGCCTATCGGCTTTACCCGCGCCTGCAGCAATTACGCCGCATTCCCGGCGAACGTGTGTTTGGCTCAACCGGGATACTGCAACTACAGTCAGGCAACGTTATTTCACGGCAGCTGATCTGGGGTCAGATCAGAAACGGCGAAGTTACCGCCATTCCAACGGTGGTTGAAGCAGGCCGGTGACAACGACAGGCATCATCGGCGCCAGAGCGGAACAACGCGCTGCTGATTTTCTGACAGCTCAGGGTCTGAGTATCATTGAAAGGAACTTTCGCTGTAAAGCCGGTGAAATCGATCTGATCGTCAGTGATAATAACACCCTGATTTTTGTAGAGGTCCGGTACCGGCAAGACAGTTCCCGGGGTAGCGGTGCAGAAACAGTCACCCGCAGCAAGATCCGGAAACTGATCCGGACCGCAGAATTCTATTTACTCAATCGCCCAATTCCTGATCTCGATCTCAGGTTTGACGTGATATCAGTTGATGACACGCTGGATTGGATTAAAAATGCCTTTACCCTTGATGACAGATAAACGGAAGACTTTTATGAACCTGCCTCGTTTCAACGCTGCCCCTTTGCTAATCGCAGTGCTTTGCGTTTTATTGCTCGGGAGTTGTGGCACGCTGACAGGCCCCATTTCCGAAGACTATGGCAAACGTACCCTGGGCACGGTCTGGGATGATCAGATGGTGGAATCCAGAGGTATATCACTGATCAGGAATGAGTCACCTGAACTCAAAGAAGCGCATATCAACATCACGTCTTTCAACGGCACGGTGCTGGTCAGCGGGCAGGTCCCTTCGGAAGCAGCAAAGACTGCCGCCGCGGCGGCCATTCAGAATCTGCGTAAGGTGAAGAAAATTCACAACGAACTGGAAGTAGCAGGCCCCACTTCAACCATGGCAAGAGCGAACGACAGCTATCTGACCGCCAAGGTCAAAACAGCATTGCTACTGAATGGCGATACAGAAGCACTGAGAATCAAAGTGGTGACAGAGAATAACGTGGTTTACCTGCTGGGGCTGGTTACCCGTGCCGAAAGCGACGCTGTCGTTGAAACTGCACGCTCCGTGTTCGGGGTACAGAAGATCGTCAAAGCTTTCGAATATATCAACTGATCGACAGGCAGCGCAGCCGCTTTACTTGATCACCTTTAGCGACGGCGGTCCCTTTTTGGGTTTTGGTGTCGGCGCGGGAGGAGGTTCCGGGTCAGTTTCCTCTCTGGGAAACCACATGCCTTCGCCATTTTCCTTGGCAACAATTCCCATCACCGCCTCAATGGGGGCATAGATTTCGTGAGGAACACCCCCGAAGCGACCAGAGAACGCAACGTGCTGATCGCCAAGAATCAGATCACGGATAGCCATAGGGCTTATGTTCAGCACAATCTGGCCATCCTTGACATATTCCATAGGAACAGACGTTTCAGAATGACGCGCATCCAGAATCAGGTAAGGCGTGCAATCGTTGTCGAGAATCCACTCATTGATTGCACGTAACAGGTAAGGAACAGACGAAGTCATTGCGACCATAGCTACCTCACCCGCAATCAGGATCAGTCCCGCATATCCAGTTCAGCCTCAGACAGGCTTGCCTGGAATGCATCCCGATCAAATATACGGTCCATGTAATCCAGAATTGCCTTACCCTGCTTTGGCGGCAAATCGATTCCCATCAACGGCAGACGCCACAGAATAGGCGCTACACAGCAATCGACGAGCGTAAATTCATCGCTCATAAAGTAAGGTTTTTCTGCGAAGATCGGCGCGATGGAAATCAGGCTCTCACGAAGCTCTTTCCTTGCCCGGTCGATCACAGTGTCTTTGGATTTACCTGCGATGATGGTATCAACAGCGGTACACCAGTCGCGCTGAATGCGGTACACAAACAACCGGCTCTGCGCTCTCGCAACCGGGTATACCGGTAACAACGGCGGATGGGGAAATCTCTCATCAAGGTATTCCATGATGACCTGAGACTCATACAGAACGAGATCCCGGTCTACCAGCGTCGGCAGGCTGTTGTACGGATTCAGGTCGGTCAGGTCCTCAGGGACATTCGCCGGATCGACATCAATTATTTCAACGGCAACGCCTTTTTCAGCCAGCACGAGTCTGACTCGCTGGCTGTAATGATCATTACCATCAGAATAAAAAATCATCGATGAGTGCTTGGCTACTACGCCCATCTGTTCACCTCGTTATGCTTTACGCAGTTAATCAGGAAACCGGTCTGCCCGACAGGCAGACCGGAGGAGTATTGCTTAGTGTTCGCGGTGGAACTCTTTGTGATATTCGCGACCCAGCAACCACGCAAATACGTAGAAGAACGCCAGGAACAACAGCACATAGCCACCAATCGTGGTGCGTTGCAGACGTGCCGGTTCACCGGTGTAATACAGGAAGTTGGACAGATCATAAACAACCTGGTCGTATTCTTCTGCACTCAGAGAGCCTGTACCTTCTACATGAGTCAGAGGACTGAAACCTCTGTGTACCAGTTCATCACCGCAGAGTTTCTCGGTAATGTAATCATTGGTAAGCGGGTCCCGCATCTCGCCGCCGTTCGCTGCTAACCGGGGAACGTCCTTACAGGTCTTAACCTGCATACCCTGAAGTTCCATCAGCACATGGGGCATACCCACATTCTCAAACACCAGGTTATTCACTCCGAATGGTCGGGTTTCATCCTGATAGAAACTCTTCAGGTAGGTGTAGAGATAATCCGGACCACCCTTCAGATTGCTGTACATGGTCAGATCAGGTGGTGCTGCGCCAAACCAGTTCTTGGCTGTTGCGATTTTCATGTTGTTGGTCATGAGATCGCCAATCTTGGTTTCCGGATCAAAAATCAGATGCTCAAGCATCAGATCTTCGGGAATCCCGATGTCTGCAGCGGTACGCTTGTATCGCTGATACTTCAGCGAGTGACAGGCCATACAGTAGTTCAGGTAAGTTTTGGCGCCACGTTGCAGTGAAGCCTGATCATGCAGGTCAGGCTCCATGTGCTCGAGCGGATAACCAGATTCTGCTGCCTGAACAGAGAAAGACATCAGGAGTGTTAACAGTGTTACGCTAATCAGTCTCAACATCAGAATGTCACCCTCTCTGGAACAGGTTTTGTCTTCTCAACAGAGGTGTACCAGGGCATCAGCAAGAAGTATGCAAAGTAAATAGCAGTACACACCTGTGCAAGTATGGTCTTCGCCGGTGTCGGATGCTGCATACCCAACCAGCCCAGGATAAAGAACGCCACCACAAAGATTGCCAGGAACAACTTGCTGGCCAGACCCTTGTAGCGCATGGACTTCACCGGTGACTTGTCGAGCCAGGGCACGACAAACAGAATGGCAATAGCACCTGCCATAACCACCAGCCCCCAGAACTTGGCGGTCATACCGAACAGTGGGAAGGTTGCCGCCCTCAACATGGAGTAAAACGGCGTGTAGTACCAGACAGGCGCAATCAGCGCAGGCGTCTTCAGCGGATCAGCCGGTTCATAGTTCGGGTGTTCCAGAAACATACCATTGCCATCAGGGAAGAAGAAGATAACGGCACAGAATACGATCAGGAATAACACGATACCCGGCAGGTCATGACCGATGGTGTAGTAAGGATGGAAAGGAATGCCATCCAACGGACGGCCATTGTCGTCCAGATGCTTCTTGATATCGACGCCATCAGGGTTGTTCGAACCCACTTCGTGTAAAGCCAGAATATGGAGAGCCACCAGTACCAGCAATACAATGGGCACTGCCACAACATGCAGGGCAAAGAAGCGATTCAGTGTCACGCCAGACATGTTGAAATCACCACGTACCCACAGCGCAATATCGTCACCCCAGACAGGCACGGCACTGGCCAGAGAAACAATCACCTGGGCACCCCAGTAAGACATGTTGCCCCAGGGCAGCAGGTAGCCAAAGAAACCTTCGGCCATCAGTGCCAGATAGATGAACATACCGAACACCCAGATCAGCTCACGGGGTTTCTGGTAAGAGCCATACATCAGGCCACGGAACATATGCAGGTAAACGACCACAAAGAAAGCTGAAGCACCGGTGGAATGCATGTAACGCAGCAGCCAGCCGAATTCCACATCCCGCATGATGTATTCGACAGAGGCAAACGCACCTTCGCCGGTTGGCACATAGTTCATCGTCAGCCAGATACCGGTCAGCAGCTGGTTAACCAGAACGACAAAAGCCAGCACACCGAAGATGTACCAGAAATTGAAATTCTTTGGCGCATAGTATTTGGACATATGCTTTTCATAGGTTTCAGTAACCGGTAAGCGGTCATCAACCCAGCGCATAATGTCTTTAAATTGTTGTTCCAGCGTCGCCATTATGCAGCCCCCTCGTCTTCGCCGATAATCAGTACGGAATCACCCTCGTATCTGTGGGGAGGTACTTCGAGATTGGTAGGTGCAGGTACCCCTTTGTAAACCCGGCCTGCCAGGTCGAATTTGGAACCGTGGCAGGGACAGTAAAAGCCACCCAGCCAGTTGGGATCAAAATCTTCAGGAGTAATCTTGGGGTAGAACTTGGGCGAACATCCCAGGTGAGTGCAAAGGCCGATCAGCACCAGAACGTCTTCACGGAGAGAACGGGTGGCATTCTGGGCGTATGCAGGTTGCTGTTTCTCTTCGGCCGAATCGGGATCCGCAAGCCGGTTATTCTCGCTGTTCAGCTTCTCAAGCATTGCTGCACTGCGCTTAACCACAAAAACAGGTTTGTCGCGCCATGCGGGAATGGGACCAATCATGTCCCCTTCTGAGAGCTTACTGATATCAATCTTGATAGGTGCACCGGCTGCAAGCGCCTTTGCACTAGGGTTCCAGGACCCGACAAACGGAACTGCAACGCCAACTACGCCGGCCGTTCCAACTACAGAGGTGGCTCCAATAAGGAAATTGCGCCGCCCCTTGTTCATGCCGTCATCACTCACGACGATTTCTCCCCTCCATTACCAAAGCAGGTACAACCAAAGATGGGCAAGTAGCCAGTTTAAAAAACCCGCGGATTCTACCACATATGGATGTAAAAATGTGGTCTGAAAAGGGATTCTTTTCGTAGGGGCCACAAAAGCAGATTGTGGCCCTGTTGACTATTATCGCTTGGAGAACTGAGGCTTCTTACGAGCCTTGCGCAAGCCCACTTTCTTACGCTCGACAACACGTGCATCACGAGTGACGAAACCCGCCTTTCGCAGAGAAGGTCGCAGCGTTTCATCATATTCTATCAGGGCGCGGGTGATGCCATGACGAATCGCACCGGCCTGGCCTGAACCGCCGCCACCGCGAACTGTCACATGCAGATCAAACTTGTCTTTTAATTCAACAAGTTCCAGAGGTTGACGGACGATCATCCGGGCCGTTTCACGACCAAAATAGAGGTCCAGAGGCTTATTATTAACAGTAATGTTGCCTTCTCCAGAGGTCATGAAGACCCGAGCCTTGGAAGACTTTCTTCTGCCTGTTCCGTAATACTGCGACATAGATAAACCTTTACTTAGAGTTCAAGTGCTTGCGGTTGTTGTGCAGCATGGGGATGTTCGCTGCCCGCATAGACTTTGAGTTTATTGAGCATGGAGTAGCTGAGCTTGTTCTTGGGCATCATGCCCTTCACAGCAATCTGAATAGCCCTTTCCGGCGCTTTATCCAGCAGCTTGTCCAGTGTGATGGATTTAATACCACCGGGAAAGCCAGTGTGGTGATAATAAACCTTATCACTTAACTTGTTGCCGGTAACTTTAACTTTCTCAGCGTTGATTACGACAATGTAATCGCCGGTATCGACGTGAGGCGTGAATTCAGCTTTATGCTTGCCACGCAGACGATTGGCAATCTCAGTTGCCATACGACCCAGCGTTTTGTCAGTAGCGTCGATGAGATACCAGCTGCGCTTCACTGTTTCTTTCTTGGCGGATACTGTTTTCATGGATAAACCGTTATTTAGGAATTACAAAAACCCGGGCGCCGCCCGGGAAAATGGGAGCGCGCATATTACCCAACGCGCATGGGTCACGCAAGCCTGATTGAGTGATTTTCTGCTGCGAAATCAGTTATTTCGGCTTCAGGGTTTATGCTCCTGAGCGAGATAAGCTTCCGACTGCATTTCCTGCAGGCGGCTTTCCGTGCGCTGAAACTCAAATTTCAGCCGTTCCCCCTGATACAGCGCCAGTACCGGCGCTTCAGCGGACATAATTAACTTCACATTGTGATCGTAGAATTCGTCCACAAGGCTGATAAAGCGTCGCGCCGCGTCTTCCTTACGGGTGGTGAACACGGGGACATTACTGACCAGTACGGTCTGAAAAATCATCGCCAGCTCAATATAGTCGTTCTGACTTCTGGGCCCTTCGCAGAGCTCCGGGAAATCAAACCAGGCGACGCCGTCTCCGCAACGTCTGGCCCGGATTTGCCGGCCTTCGATTTCCAGCAGTACATTTTCCTCACCTGCATCCGGCGACAGTGAGCTGAAACTGTGGGCCAGGCCTTCGTCAGCCGCCGCATCCAGAGGTGAATGAAATATTTCCGCTGCCTGCAAGACCCGCAAACGATAGTCGACCCCACCATCAACATTCAGTATCTGCGTGTGATTCTCCAGCAACGCAATGGCCGGCAGGAATTTGCTGCGCTGCAATCCATCTTTGTAAAGATTGACTGGCTCGACGTTGGATGTCGCCACCAGACACACGCCGTTCTCAAACAGCGCCTGCAGCAATCCCGCCAGAATCATGGCGTCTGTGATATCAGAGACAAAAAACTCGTCGAAACACAACACCCGGCAGGTTCTGGAAAATTGCCGCGCAATTTTCTGCAGCGGGTTAGCCTCTCCCTGCAGGTTGCGCAATTCCCGGTGCACAAAGCGCATAAAGCGGTGGAAATGCATGCGCTGTTTCTCTTCAAAGGGCAGCGCATCAAAAAACAAATCCATCAGATAAGTCTTACCGCGCCCAACACCGCCCCAGAAATAGAGCCCGGGGATGACCTGCCGGACGGGAGCGGGCTCACTGCCCAACAGCCTGCTGAGCAAGCCCCGCCGGGCAGGCACCGGTGCATGGGCCTGTAAACGTTCGTAAAGGGCCTGCAGATGCTCCACAGCCTCACGCTGGGCAGTATCTGCCTGGATTTCGCCAGCCCCGAGAGCCTGTTCATATCGTTGTAGCGGACCCATGTTTAATCTATTCAGCCTGTGGTGCGGAATTCTGCCGACAAAGCATGGGCTTCCAGTCCTTCCTCCCATGCCAGAACTGCTGCATCCCGGCTCAGCGCCACAGCACCTGCTGGCGAGCAGTGAATCACTGATGTTCGAACCTGAAAATCATAGACGCCCAGCGGAGATGCAAATCTGGCGGTGCCCGAGGTTGGCAATACATGACTCGGACCGGCACTGTAATCTCCGACGACTTCGGCACTGTGGTGGCCAAGGAAGATCGCCCCGGCATGCCGGACACGGGGCATAAAAGCTGCAGGGTCAGCAAGCGCTAACTCCAGATGTTCGGGCGCAATCCGGTTGACGATCTGTGCACATTCTTCGTCACTGTCCGCCAGAATCAGCGCGCCGCGTGACCCCAGGGACTGACTGATAATGCTCGTCCGGCGCATTTGCGGGACTTTTTCACTGATTAACCGGTCAACCTGCTCCAGCAGGCCAGCACTGGTTGATACCAGAATGGATTGTGCCAGCTCATCGTGTTCAGCCTGAGCAAACAGATCCATGACCAGCCACTGCGGATCGGCAGACTCATCGGCAACAATGACCACCTCCGACGGGCCGGCGATCATATCAATACCGACGTCACCAAAGACCAGTTCCTTGGCCATTGCCACATAAACATTTCCGGGACCCACGATCTTATCAACCCGTGGAATGGTCTCCGTGCCATAGGCCAGCGCTGCTACTGCCTGCGCACCGCCAATGGTAAACATCCGGTCGACACCGCACAGCGACGCTGCAGCCAGCAGCACTTCATTAATCTGACCGTCGGGGGTTGGTACCACCAGAATCAGCTCTTCTACCCCGGCAACCCGCGCGGGTACCGCCGTCATGATGATGGTCGAAGGATAAGCCGCTTTGCCGCCAGGTGCATAGATACCCACTCGTTCCATGCCCCGCACCAGCTGCCCCAGAGTATTGCCATGCTCGTCCTGGTAGGACCACTCTGCTGCCTGGCCGCATTGTTGCTTTTGCGCTTCATGATAGGCACGGACTCTGGCAATCGATTGCTCCAGCGCATCGCGCACTTCCGGCCGCAGCGTTTCGACTGCCTGCGCCATCCGCCCGGAACCTATCTCAAGCTCAGCCACAGAAGACGCATTAAGGCGGTCAAACTGTCGGGACAGTGCCACCACTGCAGTATCGCCTTCTGTGCGCACCCGCTGAATGATGTCACGTACGACTTCGCGGACATCATTCTGATTCTCCTGCTGGATCTCGAGCAGCCTGGTGAAATCCGCATTAAAACTGTCGGCCCGCGTATCCAGCCAGTTGATCA
This sequence comes from Pseudomonadales bacterium, assembly GCA_020443225.1. Taxonomy (GTDB): domain Bacteria; phylum Pseudomonadota; class Gammaproteobacteria; order Pseudomonadales; family Azotimanducaceae; genus UBA4582. Next base: position 1,213 of record JAGRIO010000015.1, on the reverse strand, counting down.
GACTCATGTGTGCTCCGCTACCACCGCATCAAGGGCAGCGATAATTTGCTGCACTTCCGCATACTTCATTTTCATTGACGTCTTATTCACGATCAGTCGGGTGCTGATATCGGTAATATGCTCCATCGGCACGAGACCATTGGCCTTCAGGGTGTTACCGGTCTCAACGATATCCACAATGCGGTGAGCAAGCCCCGTTAACGGCGCCAGCTCCATAGCGCCATAGAGCTTGATAATGTCCACCTGAACTCCCTGCTCGGCGTAATAGCGCTTGGCCGTGTTAACAAACTTGGTCGCAATTTTCAGCCGCGCCGGCAGGGGTGGTTCGTCCCTGAGACCCGCCACCATGATACGGCACTTACCGAGCCCCAGATCCAGCGGCTGGTAGTAGCCTTCTTCACCGTGCTCCAGTAACACGTCCTTGCCTGCCATACCCATATCAGCAATGCCATGCTCAACATAGGTAGCCACATCAGAGCTACGCAGTAACAACACGTTCACGCCCGGCCAGGTTGTTTCAAGCACCAGTTTGCGGGAACTCCCGGGGTCCTCAAGGGTTTCGATGCCGATCTTTGCCAGCAACTCGAGCTGCTGCCGGACAATCCGGTCACCCTTGGTCACCGCGATGGTAATCTTGTTATCAATCATAGGGTTAATTATCGGGACTGAATTCTCTCAATGTTGGCACCCAGAGTTCGCAGCTTTTCTTCGACCTGCTCATAACCTCTGTCGATGTGGTAGATACGATCAACGATGGTATCTCCTTCCGCGAGCAACCCTGCGATCACCAGACTGACAGACGCGCGCAGGTCATTAGCCATGACCGGTGCCGCCTTAAGCTTCTCCACACCTTCAACAATAGCGGTCGTATTGTTGCCTTCCAGGCGGATTCTGGCGCCCATCCGGTTCATTTCGTGTACGTGCATGAACCGGTTTTCAAAGATCGTTTCTTTCACCGTCGCCGTTCCTTCAGCGACCGTATTCATCGCCAGTATCTGGGCCTGCAGATCGGTAGGGAAAGCCGGATAAGGCGCCGTTACCAGACTGACCGCTCTGGGTCGGCGACCCTGCATATCCAGCGTAATGAAATCCTCACCAACCTCAATATCGGCGCCTGCCTCGCGAAGCTTCGCCAGCACCGCCTCGAGATGGGCGGGGACTACGTCCCGCATCTTGATGCGCCCACCGGTGGCAGCAGCAGCTATCAGGTAGG
>JAGRIO010000158.1 GCA_020443225.1 Pseudomonadales bacterium | reverse complement strand
TCTCCAGCGGAGACTGAATGTCAGAGCCCTGGTCGGCGTTAATCGATATCACCCTGTTTGGACGTTGGTTGCATATTGTCAGCAGTATTGTCTGGATCGTGTGGCTGGTCTCTTTGTGCCGGGCAACCAGCCTGCGCGCAGGTCGGATTGCCGCGGGCCGGCAGGCCTGGTGGAGCGTTCTGGTGCTGGCTACCGGTGTTCTGATGCTGAGTATGCAGGTGGAAACGATGAGTGCCAGACTGTTTCCCGCCATCGTCGCAGCGGTTTTTATGTTTCTGAATGCCTGGCTGGTGATCTGGCCTCAGAAGCGTTTGCTGCTGGTCGCTGAAAAGCAGCTGGTGGCCGGTGGTGAATCCCTGCCTGAAGCTGATGCCGCACTGGTGAAATGCCGCAGGGTAGCAGCTGTGAATCTGATGCTGGTTGTACCGGTGAGTTTTTTCATGACCGCAGGTGCTCATCACAGTGTTGCACTGGCTGCGGATCCGGCATGGCTGTTGTTGCTGCTGACGGCGCTTGCGCTGTTTTGTTTAATGGAATCTGCAGTTTGGCTGACGCGTCAGGTGTTGCCCCTGTGGACCGCGTTGATGTTGGGTACCACAGCGACTGCGATGCTGTGGTCTTTGTTTGTATTCTGGCCACAGACCTGAGTGTGGCTGCAGGTTCAGTGCCGTTCAATGGTGAACCGGTGCTGATGTTAATGATTGACAGACAGGTTGTTCTGAGATGGTAGATAAATCGAAGGATCTTGATCTGATTCCGGCCATAGCGCCGGCTAAGGATGAGGTTGCCTCTTACCGGCGCAGTTCGCGTTCCGATGCGCCTAAGCAAAGTAATTTCAATGGTTTGCTGGTTTTTACCATCGCGCTGATGGCCATTATGATGGGGGTCGGTGGTTACACATTGTGGGAAGTGCAGAACAAACTGGCACAGGCCAATGCGCTGCTGGAACAGGGTCAGAAAAATATTCGCGATCTTGAGGACCGCTTAGCCGCCACCGGCACCGACGTTTCGAAGACGTTGCAGGAGATGAAGGAACAACAGAAAACGAATGTCAGTGAAATCGATAAATTGTGGGGCGTCAGCTACCGGCAGAACCGCCCGAAGATTCAGGAACTGGAAAGCAGTATCGCCAAACTTCGCGAACGCGACAAAGCGCTGGATACACAGATTGGCAACCAGGTAGCGTCAGTGAACAAGGTGACTTCGCGTTTCGACACTTTTTCTAACGATATGGTTGAGTTAAGGCAGAGTCTGATTCAGGACAATGAGGAAATGACCACTCAGGTGTCAATGGTACGCAGTCAGATTCAGGATCAGGCAACGATCGTAGAAGGCAACCGGCGCAATGTGACCGCCCTGCAAAATCGCATGAAGGATGCCGAAGAAGCCATCGAAGTGATCGATAAGTACCGTGCTCAGACCAACCGGAAACTGGTAGATCTGGAAACCAGAATTCAGCAGCAGGCGGGCACAGCACCCTGAGATTATTGTTCCTTGAGCTATGCTGATTGCCACTGGCAGTGATTGGCTGAGGTTGCAGAGGGTGCTAAGCTTCAGCTATGCGGGTGTAGCTCAGTTGGTAGAGTTCCAGCTTCCCAAGCTGGCTGTCGCGAGTTCGAATCTCGTCGCCCGCTCCAGTCCAGCTGAAGTTTCTCTTATCCTTCGGTGCCCCTCTCTCAGCTTCTGCTGACCCTTTCTGTTGCCCCTTTCTTTTACCCGTATCTGTTGCCTTTAAGCGGCGCCCGGATATCAGTTCCTGAGCTCCCGAACTCGTGTACATCTTGCACATGTATGTACCAGCCGCGATGAATGTGTAAATATCCTGCCAAAAAGAAGAGAAATTCCTATGTCAGTCCCCGGTCGGAAGCGTTGTGTCGTAGTGATGTATGACACGCTGTGTCGTCACTTCATGCCATCCTATGGCAATGAATGGATCAAAGCCCCTAATTTTGAGCGTCTGGCGCAACGGACAGTTCAGTTCCAGAATTTTTATGTTGGCTCCATGCCCTGTATGCCCGCCCGCAGAGAAATGCACACGGGCCGCTATAACTTTCTGCATCGGTCCTGGGGCCCGCTGGAACCCTTCGATGATTCAATGCCGCAGATACTTGATCAGCATGGGGTGCACTCCCATAAGACCACAGATCATCACCATTACTGGGAAGATGGTGGCGCAACCTATCATCAGCGATTCACCACATTTGATCTGGTACGGGGGCAGGAAGGCGATAAGTGGATTGGCGACGTCGCAAAACTGAGAGATCCGGATTACGGTGCTGATCGCTGGCCAGAACAACAGCGGCTGAAGTTCCAGAAGCAGGACAATATCAACCGCGAACATATGACCCGTGCGGAATTACAACCGCAACACCAGACTTTCAGCCTGGGACTGGATTTCATTGAAAGGAACAAGGATGAGGATCGGTGGTATCTGCAGATCGAAACCTTTGATCCTCATGAGCCTTTCTTTTCGCAGCAGGAATTTCACGAGCTGTATCCACACGAGTACACGGGCCCGGCGTTTGACTGGCCTCCTTACCGGGAAATTCGTGAAGACGAGCAAACGGTAGAACACATTCGCTATATGTATGCGTCGCTGGTTAGTTTCTGTGATCAGCAACTGGGTCGTGTGCTGGATATGTTTGATAAGTACGATCTGTGGAAAGACACGATGTTACTGGTGAATACCGATCATGGATTTCTGATGGGAGAACATGACTGGTGGGCCAAGGTGATGACGCCTTTCTTTCAGGAAATCGCTCATATTCCTTTCTGGGCCTATGACCCCAGGATGCCTGAGCTTACCGGACAATGCGACGCCCTGGCGCAGACGATAGATCTGGCGCCCACAGTACTGGAGTTCTTTGATATCGGGTTGCCAAAGGATATGCAGGGTAAGCCCATAAAGAATGCCATGCTGGGTAATGATCCTGTTCGTGCCGCTTCGCTTTATGGGGTCACTGGCGGGCAGGTCAATGTGACTGATGGTCAGTACGTTTACATGCGGGCGCACACCACAGAGGACAACACCCCTCTGTTTGATTACACCTTGATGCCTACCCATATGCGTAGCCGGTTTTCTCCCCGCGAATTGCAGAACTGGGAGAAGCATCCTGGCTTCTCGTTCATGAAAGGCTGTCCTGTCATGCAGATTCCCACCCGCACCCCGAAAACATTTCTTGATAACGAACACCCGGTCGGGAAAGGGAAAATGGCGACCCTGCTGTTCGATGTGCAGAATGATCCCGGGCAAACCATGCCATTAGATGATCAGGAAATTGAATGCAGAATGATTCGCCTGATGCTGATGGAAATGGCACGGAATGAATGTCCGTCTGAGCAGTATCAGCGACTTGGATTGCCTGAACCCATCCGTCTCGGGGAAGGTCATGAGGATGATAAAATTCAGTTGCCTGACGATGCCGCCATTGCGTCTGCCTGCGTTCTGAAGACGGCCGCTGGCAGAGCAGCTGCAGAACACGGGGCAGCAGGTTGGCCAAAGATGCCGTTCCAGAAAATTGTCTGGGAAGGTGAGGCACCCATTGAACAGGTGAAGTTTCCGGACAACCTGCGCTTGCGCGCCGGATATCAGTTTGCCAGTGCCGGAGAAAAGCCTGAAGGACTTTCCTGACCGCAAGCCCGGGTGCTGAACCTGCTGCCATGGTAGCCTCGTTGGGTTCCCATCCGGGCGTAGCGATCAGTTCAGCAGGTGCCGAATCCTGTCACCGATCTGTTGCAAACTGATGGGTTTGGTAATCAGGCCGTTCATTCCTGCTTCGAGGCATTCTGTTTCGATCCCTGCCATTGCATCTGCTGTCAGGGCAAGAATGGGTATCTGCCGCCCGCCTGCTTCCATCTGACGGATTTTTTTCGTGGCCTCCAGTCCATCCATGACCGGCATATGACAATCCATCAGAATCAGATCGAAGTCGCCTGCCACCCAGGCCTTAACCGCCGCTTGTCCATCCTTGACGATATGGGCTTCAGCCCCCAGACGTTCCAGCAGACTTTTGCCGACCAGGCAGTTAACGTCATTGTCATCTGCCAGCAGGACGCGTAATCCCGTCAGCCTGTTAACGTTTGCCTCCGGCAGTGCTGAATCAGGCTCAGTACCATCACTGATCGCAGCTTCCATTGTCAGTGTAACCGTGAAAGTAGAACCTTCGCCGGGAATGCTGGCTATCTGCAGATCACCACCCATCAACCCCGCCAGCTTCTTCACGATCGACAGGCCAAGGCCAGTGCCACCGAACTGACGACTGGTCGAGGCATCTGCCTGCTGAAAAGGTTCAGCCAGCCGGGCGATCTTGTCAGCTTCGATACCAATGCCGGTATCCGTAACGTCAATGCGTAGCCGGAGCGATTCAGCGTTCTTTTCGATCAGTCTGACACTCAGGTCAATCCGCCCCTCGGCAGTGAATTTCTGTGCGTTACTTAAAAGGTTCAGCAGTATCTGTCGCAACCTGACTGCGTCGCCCCGCATGATATCCGGTACAGCTGACGCGATATCTGCTGCAATCACGACTGGTTTATTGCCTGCCTGGACCGAAATCAGCTGTACGACTTCATTTATCAGGGTGCCCAGGGAAAAGTTTTCCCGCTCCAGGTCCAGTTTTCCTGCTTCGATCTTCGAGAAGTCCAGGATGTCGTTAATGATCGTCAGCAGTGATCTGGCACTGGCCATGACACCCTGCGCATAGACCTGCTGAGGTTCATCAAGGCTGGTTTGCAGCAACAACTCAGCCATTCCCATAACGCCGTACATTGGGGTTCTGATTTCATGGCTCATGTTAGCCAGAAAGTTACTTTTTGCCCGGTTAGCTGCGGCTTCTGCCATTGCGGCAGATCGCAGGCCTTCCTGATAACGGCGCTTCTCAGTGATGTCGGTCTGCTGCCCACTGACATTGGTGACGTAGCCACTGCTGTCGACGGTCCGCTGGCCCTTCAGGTGATACCACCGATATTCCGTTGAGTCCTTACTGCGCTGGCGAATCTCGATATCCAGCGGTTTATCCTCCTTGAACAGCGCGCCGATGGACTTCCAGAGACGGTCCGTATCCTCCGGATGAGTCAGTTCCACCAGTAATCCCAGATTATTTTCGAACTCAGCCTCTCCATAACCCAGAAATTCTGTCAGCTTGGGCGAGACCCAGGCTGATTGTCTGACCAGATCCAGATCCCAGAAGGCCTCGTTAGAGCCTTCCATGGCGCGGTTCAGACGGGTACGGGTCATTTGCAGTTCAAGTTCGGTGCGCTTGCTGCTATTTATGTCCTGAATGGTCCCCCTGACCACTGGCCGGCCGAGTTGCTCCGTGCGCCGGCCCCGGATACTGACCCATTCGTAGTCGCCGCGCATGTGGTTGGTGCGACAGACTGCCTCATAATCAATCTTGCCAGCCCTGGCATCCTCCAGCGCCTGATTAAAATCTGCCAGATCATCCTGGTGCAGTGAGTTCACCAGATCGGCTACGCTCAGCCTGACATAGGCGAATGACTGCTGTAGTTTTTCGCGGGCTTCTGCCGGCAGTGGCATGTGGACATGAAAAACATCTTCTTCCAGATCCAGCAGATACAGAAATGCATTCAGATCCGCGAGACTCTGTGCATACACATCATCATGTGGCGGAAGCTCGGAGAATTGATCGCTGACTGACATAGAACCGGACTGACTGCCATTGTGTTGATTCAAATACACGCAGGGAACAGATCTCACGTCGTTTGTTCCCTTTGGTCCTAAGCATAGTGCCTGTTGGGGATTGGCGCTATGACATCGTCCGGCTTCTTCTGGCGTGCTAGCGGTGTGGTTGAAACCGGGGCTCTGCAATGCCCCTGACACCGGTGCCCCTGACGACGAACAGCCGGCCAGCCTCCGGTTCAGGGCTGGTGCGGTTGCCTGATTCGCTGATAGACGTAATATACAGCTCATCCAGTGCCGGGCCGCCAAACATGACGCTGCTGGGTAGTCTGGCGGGAATACTGAAGCGGGTGAGCAGCTTACCCTGAGGTGAGAAACAGCCAATTTCACCAGGCTGGATCAGTGCCGTCCAGAGATTCCCTTCGCTGTCGATGGTTGCCCCGTCAGAGGCAAACCCCAGTGCTCCTGTGTCGATCAGGACACGCTGGCCACGAAGCGGACCGTGCGGGTCATAGTCAAAGGCGAATATCCGTCGTTTGCCGTCAGTAAAGTAAAATAACGATCCGTCCGGGCTGAAGCAGGGGCCGTTGGAAACCGCCACGTCTGTCAGCAGGCATTCAAGGCTCAGGTCTTTGTTCAGCCGGTAGAGGGCGCCGAGTGCTGGTTCGCGAATGGTGATACCCATGGTGCCTGTCAGAAAGTTACCTGCCCGGTCGGTCTTACCATCGTTGAATCTGGTCCGGGCATCGGTAACACTGGTGTGCGGGACCGGTGTCAGTGCACCATCAGTGAAGTTAAACCAGTGCAGGCCGCTCTGCAGTGCCACAATGGCCTGCTGGTCAGATACCAGGGCCAGGCAGCCGGTCATTTCCCCGGTTTCCCAGTTGCTGACCTGCTGGGACTGATAGTCCAGGCGGAAAATCTGGCCCTTTAAAGAGTCGACCCAGAACAACTGTTGCAGGGCCTCGTCCCACAAGGGGCCTTCGCCCAGCTTGTTGTTCAGGGAGCAAACCTCATCGATGGTCAGCGGCATGATTGATATCCATGGTTTTTCGGGCCTGAAGACGAGGCCTGAAGGGTTGCCGGGACATGAAAAGAAAAGACTAACAGTCAAATGGTCGACTTGTAAGAGACAAAAAGCTATAAAAAGCCCTTCGAATTCAAGGCAGGTACCGATATGACTCAAAGCGCCGAAGGTTATGATATTCCCGCAGTTGAAGCGTGGATTTCAGCCAATATTCCCGCACTGCAACCTCCGCTGACCTGGGTGCGACTGCAGGGTGGTCATTCCAACCTCACTTATGCCATCACTGATGTAAACGGAAAAGAAGCGGTAATACGCCGGCCACCACAGGGAGAGTTACTTCCCAAAGCCCACGATATGAGCCGGGAATGGCGCCTGATCGAGGCATTGGGCAAAACACCGGTACCGGTTCCGGAGGCGCTGGGTTTCTGTGAATCGCCTGAGGTGACTGGCGCCTGGTTCTATGTGATGGGCAAGGTGAATGGCCGGCCCCTGTATTCCGGAGACGACACCCGTGAATGGGTCGCTGAAGAGAACCGCCAGTTGCTGGGTGAATCGTTTATTGATGTGCTGGCAGATCTGCATTCCCAGGACCCTGATATGCTTGGATTAGGCGATCTGGGTAAAAAGGACAGTTACATTGGCCGCCAGCTGAAAACCTGGTATCGCTCCTGGACCTCATCGATTGAAGATGCAAGGCTGGATGATCCCCGCGCCCATGAATTGCAGAGCTTCTTCCTGAATAACCTGCCAGAGCAGGGGCCTGCCCGTATTGTTCATGGTGACTATGGTTGTCACAACTGTCTGTTCGGGCCAGATGGCCGGGTCGCTGCCGTTGTGGACTGGGAAATTTCCACGCTAGGTGATCCGCTGGCAGACCTGGCCTATGCGCTCAATCAGTGGGCGCAGGTTGGTGATGATCTCGGCCCGAAAGGTAATCCGCCGACAGCTTTTCCTGGATTCCTGACCCGTCAGGAAATGGCTGACAGATATGCCAGCCGTACAGGTCGCGATCTGTCTGGTCTGAATTACTATCTGGCCTTTAACCGCTGGAAAACAGCCTGCATTGTCCACGGCGTCTACGCCCGCTACATGGCTGGTAAGAAGAGTACGGAAGGCGTCGATACAGAAGAGCTGCGGGTCCGCATTGGCCACGCGCTGGGGCAGGCAGAGTCCCTGCTCAACGCCTGAAGGCAAGAGTCTGACAGGGTTTCAGAATCGCAGGTGGCGCAGCTCTGAACGGGTATAAGTCGCCCCTATGTTCCGTTAACCCGACAGCTTATCCAGCTGCCAATCGTTCTCACCCCGTGGAATACTCGGTTTCACATTCACACCTGGAACATGCACCCGGAACATTCAGCCGGAACATTGATCCTGCGGAAACATCATCACCTGTAAAGAGGGAAATACTATGGTAAGTACTGAGTTATTTGATCTGACCGGCAAGGTAGCGCTGCTGACCGGCGCCTCCAAAGGTATGGGCGCAGCCATGGCGATGGCGCTGGCGGAACATGGTGCCCGGGTTGTGGTTTCCAGTCGTAAGCTGGATCAGTGCGAAGAAACGGCGGCAGCCATTAACGCCAAAGTGGGTGAAGAACGTGCAATCGCTGTTGCCTGTAATATTGGCTATAAGGATCAGCTGCAGGCGCTTGTCGATACTACCCGGGAACAGCTTGGCCCGATTGATATTCTGGTGGCGAATGCCGGTGTAAATCCCTTCTACGGCTCTATGCTGGACATTCCTGATGAGGCTTTTAGCAAGATCGTTGACAGTAATATTCGTTCAAACCTGTGGCTGGCCAAAATGGTTGCACCAGACATGATCGCCAAGGGCAAGGGCTCCATCATGGTCACCGCCAGTACCGGTGCGTTTGGGCCTTCCACCGTCATCGGAACCTACAACATGTCAAAACTGGCGGATATTGCGCTGGTTCGTAATCTCGCAGCTGAACTGGGTCCGAAGGGTGTCCGTGTGAATGCCATATGTCCGGGACTGGTGAAAACTGATTTCGCCAAAGCGCTGTGGGATAACCCGGAAGGAGAAAAGCGAGCTAACGAGGCAACACCGCTGCGTCGTCTTGGTGAGCCGGAAGATTTCAAAGGCGTTGCTGTGTATCTGGCATCTGATGCCAGCAGCTGGGTAACCGGGCAGGCAC
>JAGRIO010000157.1 GCA_020443225.1 Pseudomonadales bacterium | reverse complement strand
TGAGATTGACTATTAAACTAGGTGTCGTTATGGATCCTCTGGCGTCCATCAATCCCAAAAAAGACAGTACTCTGGCGATGATGGAAGCTGCCCGCAAAAAAGGATGGGAGGTCCTGGTGATGGAGCAGGCGGATCTGTATGTCACCGATGGCGCTGTGTATGCGCATATGACCCCGGTAGAGATCCATGATTCCCTGGAGCACTGGTATACGGCAGACACCCCGGTCACAGCACCTCTGACTGATCTTGACGCCGTTCTCATGCGCAAGGATCCCCCCTTTGATATGGAGTACATCTACACCACCTATTTGCTGGAGATGGCAGAAAAACAGGGACTACTGGTGCTGAATCGTCCCGGCAGCATCCGCGACTGTAACGAAAAGCTGTTTGCCCTGAGCTTTCCCCAGTGCTGCCCACCACATGTGGTCAGCCGCGACCCGGCCGTACTCAAGGCTTTTCATCAGACCCATGGGGATGTCATCTTCAAACCACTGGACGGCATGGGCGGCGCTTCAATTTTCAGAATCCGGCCGGACGACCCCAATCTCAGCGTGATCATCGAGACACTCACCGATCACGGTACCCGCCAGACTATGGCGCAGAAATACATACCGGAAATCGTCAAAGGTGACACCCGCATCCTCATGGTGAATGGTGAACCCGTACCTTATGGCCTGGCAAGAATTCCTGCACAGGGCGAAACCCGTGGCAATCTGGCGGCCGGAGGTTCGGGCGTTGCACGCCCCCTGAATGACCGGGATCTGTGGATCTGCGAGCAGCTCGGACCAGAGCTGCGGGCCAGAGGACTGTGGTTTGTTGGTATTGATGTCATCGGTGATTACCTGACGGAAGTTAACGTTACCTGCCCGACTTGTATCCGGGAGATCAATAAAGCCTATGACCTGGATATTGCCGGTGATTACATGAACCTGATTGAGCAACTGCTCGCCGATGGCAGCCATTAGTCCAACGGTCACGGTCGGGGACCGGCTTGGTTTTACGGTCTTCCTGGCGCTGGCGGTTCATGCAGCCATCATTCTGGGGGTGACATTTACCTACTCGGTGAAAAGCCCGTCCACTCATACGATGGAGGTTACCCTTGCGCAGCACATCAGCCAGAACACGCCGGAGAAGGCCGACTATATTGCCCAGTTCAATCAGGCCGGGTCTGGCACCCTTGACGAAAAGACACTGACAACTTCTCCCACGCAGGCAGAATTTCAGGATACGGAGATTCGCGAGACCTCGCCTGTGGCGCAGCCTGCCAGCGCACCACAACAGACTGTACAGCAGAAGCCGGTGGTCACCACCAATGCCGCGACCGACCGTAAAGCCGTACCGCAGGACGAGGTCAACAAACCTGTTCCCGAGGTGGGTGATGAAAATCTGAGCAGGATTCTGCGGGAACGCAGCATTGAGATCGCCAGTCTGGAGGCACGGCTGGATCAGCAGCGGCAAATCTACGCCAAACGGCCGCGAATCAAGCGCCTGACCAGCCTGTCGACCATTGCCAGTGCCGATGCTTATTATCTGAATTCCTGGCGCCGTAAAATCGAGAAAATCGGCAATCTCAACTATCCGTCCGAGGCCAGAAGGAACAAACTCTATGGCAGCCTGCGATTGCTGGTCGCCATCAGACCCGATGGCTCGCTGAAGGAAGTCGAAATCCTTGAATCCTCTGGCCATACAGTGCTGGACGACGCCGCCGTGAATATCGTCCGGCTTTCAGCGCCATTTGCTCCCTTTCCAGATGAATTGCGTGAGACAACAGACGTGCTGGAAATCATCCGCACCTGGCAATTCCGCAAGAACAGCTCACTGCGCAGCTTCTGAGGAAAACTGATTGAACGATCACAGACAGAGTTTCAGGAATCAGTTTCTCGTCGCACTACCGTCACTGGAAGAGGACTACTTCTCAAATACTATTTCCCTGCTGGTCGATCACAATGCCGAAGGCGCGTTCGGACTGATGATCAATCATCCGCTGGATATTGAACCTGGCGAGCTGATCCCGGCGCTTGACGGTCGGTTCACCTGCCAGGTATTCGAAGGCGGCCCAGTGGAGCAAAACCGGCTGTTCTTTCTGCATTCCTGCGATCAGAGCTATGATGACACTTTGCCGGTCAGCGAAGATATCTGCATGACGGCATCATCCGCCCTGATCGATGATCTGGCCCGGGGCAAGTCACCTGAACGTATCATTGCGCTACTTGGCTACGCTGGCTGGGGCGCCGAGCAACTGGAAGATGAGATTGCCAGGGACATCTGGTTGCTCACGCCGGCTGACGCCAGCATTGTGTTTGATGCACCCATCGAAAGCCGCGCCAGCCGCGCCGCGCAGCTACTGGGCGTTGATCTGAACCTGATGGGAATTCGCTCTGGCCATGACTGAATATCTGTTCCGGCCGGCTGACACTGTGATGGCGTTTGACTTCGGCACCCGCAAAATCGGTGTTGCTGTAGGGCAGGGAATCACCCGCTCCGCCAGCCCGGCGGGTACCATCAGGGCCAAAGATGGTATCCCCAACTGGGATGACATCGCACGTCTGATAAGAACCTGGGAGCCCGCAGTACTGATCGTGGGTCTGCCGCTGAATATGGACGGCACCGAAAGTGAGTTGAGTCTGAGAGCCCTGAAGTTTGCCCGGCGCCTTACTGGCAGATTTCAGCTACCTCATATTGTGATGGACGAACGTCTCACCAGTCGCGAAGCCCGCTGGATTACGGGCAGCGACGGCGAGATTGATGATGTTGCTGCAGCACTGATTCTGGAATCCTGGTTCCGGCAACAACCCGAAGCCAGAGAGAGCTGAAAAGCCTCAGCGAATCAGCCCGAAACCATCATCGCCGCCAGAATCCAGTGACAAACCTTCCATCGCCGCTGCACCTGTATCCGGCGCATTACCCTGCAACTTGATCATCAGACGCAAATCGTTGGAAGAATCTGCTGAAGACAGGGCAGCCTCGTAGGTAATCTCGCCGGCGGAATAAAGGTTATAAAGCGCCTGGTCAAAGGTCTGCATGCCGTGCTCAGAAGATTTCTTCATCACTTCCTTGAGGCTATGAACTTCACCTTTACGAATCAGGTCTGATACCAGCGGAGTATTGATCATGATCTCAATCGCGGCACGGCGCCCCTTACCATCCACAGTGGGAATCAGCTGCTGAGCCACCATCCCCCTCAGGTTAAGCGAAAGATCCATCCACACCTGATCGTGCCGGTCTGCCGGGAAAAAGTTAATGATCCGGTCCAGCGCCTGGTTAGCATTGTTAGCGTGCAGCGTGGCCAGACAAAGGTGACCGGTTTCAGCAAAAGCTACCGCATAATCCATGGTTTCGCGGGAGCGAATCTCACCGATCATGATGACATCCGGTGCCTGTCGCAACGTGTTCTTCAGCGCCACATCAAAGCTGGGCGTATCGACGCCGACTTCCCGCTGAGTGACCATGCAACCACGATGCTCGTGGATGAATTCGATAGGGTCTTCAATGGTAATGATATGCCCTTTGCTGTTGGCATTACGGTGACCGATCATCGCTGCCAGCGATGTTGACTTACCGGTACCTGTTGCACCCACAAAGATGATCAGCCCACGTTTGGTCATAGCCAGCGTTTTAATCACTTCCGGCAGTTGCAGGTCATCACAACTGGGAATATGCGTTTCAATCCGACGCAGAACCATACCGGCAAAGTTGCGCTGATAGAAAGCACTGACCCTGAAACGTCCTGCCAGAGCGGAATGAATAGCAAAATTGCATTCCCGCTCTGATTCGAACTCCTGCACCTGTGCTTCGGTCATGGTGCTGTGAACCATCTCCCGCGCCTGTTCAGGTGTCAAAGGCGTCTTGGACATTGGCATCATTCGCCCACTGACTTTTATGGAAGGGGGCAAGCCTGCGGTGATAAACAAATCAGAGGCACCCTGATCCACAACCACTTTCAGAAGTTTATCGAAATCAATCATTGGTCACTGCTACTTTTTCAGGTTCGTTTTTGTCAGTTAATTTGGCACGTCTGATCTGGCGTACACCTTATTTAAAGTCGTCCGGCATCTTCGCCTTTTCACGAGCAGCCTCTTTGGTCACCAGATTGGCTTCCACCAGACGCTTCAGACACTGATCAAGGGTCTGCATTCCAAGCGCACCACCAGTCTGAATGGCAGAATACATCTGGGCTACTTTATCTTCGCGGATCAGGTTTCTGATAGCCGCCGTACATAACATGATTTCATGGGCAGCGACCCGGCCACCACCGACTTTTTTCAACAGGGTCTGAGAAATCACCGCCTGCAAAGATTCAGACAACATTGATCGCACCATGGATTTTTCAGAGGCGGGAAATACGTCGATTACACGGTCAATGGTTTTTGCAGCAGATGAAGTATGCAGCGTACCAAACACCATGTGCCCGGTTTCCGCTGCTTCAAGTGCCAGCCGTATAGTTTCAAGGTCCCGCATCTCACCAACAAGAATGATATCCGGGTCTTCCCGCAGAGCTGAACGCAGCGCTTCGTTAAAACCGAGCGTGTCCCTGTGCACTTCACGCTGGTTAACCAGACACTTCTTGCTTTCGTGAACGAATTCGATCGGATCTTCAACGGTCAGAATGTGCTGGTAGCGGTTATCGTTGATGTAATCCATCATCGCCGCCAGCGTGGTACTTTTGCCGGAACCGGTCGGGCCGGTCACCGTAATCAGTCCCCGGGGAGTCTCAGCGATGTCCTTGAAGACCTGACCCATACCCAGTTCATGCATCGACAGCACTTTGGAAGGGATAGTCCGGAACACACCTCCGGCACCACGGTTATGGTTGAAGGCGTTGACCCTGAACCGGGCAATACCCGGTACTTCAAACGAGAAATCGCATTCAAAGAACTCTTCGTAATCCTTACGTTGCTTATCGTTCATGATCTCGTAAATCAGCGCATGAACTTCTTTGTGATCAAGTGCAGGCAGGTTGATTCGCCGGATATCACCGTCGACCCGAATCATCGGTGGCAGGCCTGCGGACAGATGCAGGTCTGAAGCGCCCTGTTTTTCACTGAATGCCAGAAGTTCTGTAATATCCATGACGCTAACCTTCCTGTAAGGATGTAACGGAGTTAAATGTCTGTGCAGCCTGGTGCAGGCTCGCTGACAGGTAGCCTGTAATAGTATTATTGAACGTCGCAATAAACCACTTTTTCGATACCACGTCGTTGCAGGGACCCTGAACCGCCACTATGAACTATTCAGTCACAGAAAATCTTGCTGCCGTAAATCAGCAGATCAGCGAGTTCTGCACCCGCCACCAGCGCGCACCCGGATCAGTCCGTCTACTGGCAGTGAGCAAAACCAAGCCACTCAGCGCTGTACTGGCCGCGGCCGCTGCGGGCCAGACAGACTTCGGCGAAAACTACCTGCAGGATGCTTTGCCAAAAATCACTGCAACCCGGGACCAGCCTGGTATCTGCTGGCACTATATCGGCGCGATTCAGTCGAACAAGACCCGACCCATTGCCGAACACTTTTCCTGGGTGCACACCGTAGCCAGCAGCAAGATTGCCCGGCGCCTGAATGATCAGCGCCCAGCAGAACTGCCACCGCTGAATGTTCTCATACAGGTCAATATCGACCGTGACCCGGCCAAAGCCGGGGTCATGCCCGAGGATCTGCCAGGGTTGATTGAAGAGACTCTGCCAATGGCTAAGATTCGCCTTCGGGGCCTGATGACACTACCTTCAGAACGGCAGAAACCTGAAGAGCAACGGGTGCCTTTTGCCACGCTGCGAAACCTGCTGCTGGAGAATCAGCAACATTTCTCGCTGGCGGATTTCGATCAGCTGTCGATGGGCATGTCTGGCGATATGGAAGCGGCTATCGCTGAAGGCAGCACCTGGGTACGAATCGGCACCGCCATCTTCGGTGCCCGCGAGACCCGGCCAGCCGGGAGCCCGGAACAATAACCTGCCAGAGACAGACAATACACAACCTTATCCAATCACAGGATTTCAGCATGAGTCAGAAACTCGCCTTTATCGGCGCCGGTAATATTGCTCAGGCCATCATTGGCGGCCTGGTCCAGAACGGCTATAACCCGGCAGATATCACCGCTGCTGATTTGATGCAAAGCCAGCTCGACAAGCTGCCGGCAGGTGTCCTCAGCACGACGGACAACCTCACCGCAGTTGCCGGTGCCGATGTAATAGTTTGTTGCGTCAAACCAAATCATATGGCGGCGTTATGTCAGTCCCTGGGCCCGGTGCTGGCTGGGCAGTCAGAGAAACTGATTATCAGCGTGGCAGCCGGTATAACGGTTTCCAGCATCAATGGCTGGGCAGGCGACCAGTTAGCCGTTGTCCGCTGTATGCCCAACACCCCAGCCCTGGTCAAAACCGGGATGACCGGCCTGCATGCCAACCCCTATGTCTCTTCAGAGCAGAAGCAAACGACTGAGTTTCTGCTCTCTGCGGTTGGGGATTTCCTGTGGTTTGAGCAGGAAAGTGCCCTCGACGCGGTGACGGCTGTTTCCGGCAGCGGTCCCGCCTATTACTTTCTGGTGATGGAAGCGATGATCGACGCGGCACAGAAGCTGGGTCTGACAGCAGCAGATGCACAGCGACTGGTTCTGCAAACCGCCCTGGGCGCTGCCAGAATGGCGGTTGAAAATTCTGAACCGCCCGCCATATTAAGAAAGAACGTAACCTCACCGGGCGGAACGACAGAAGCTGCTATTAAGCAACTGCTGGCAAACGGACTGCCGGAAGCCTTTGAGGTCGCCATGACAGCGGCAAGAGACCGGTCTGTAGAACTGTCGGCTTCGTAAAATCCTGAGGTTCAGCCCGTGAATCGGGTAACATAAAACGCACATCAACCTGGCGATACGACTATGGGTTCAAATCTGGCGGGTGCCGGTATTTATCTGGTACAGACATTCTTCGGCATCTACATCCTGTTTCTGATGTTGCGTTTCCTCATGCAGGTTTCCCGGGCTGACTATTACAATCCTATCAGCCAGAGCATCGTCAAGCTGACGGATCCGCCCATCAGGCCATTCCGCACCTTTCTGCCAACCATCCGGGGCGTTGACTTCGCCACACTCGCAGTCGCCGCTATCATTCAACTGATCGGGGTAGCTATCATTATGATGCTGGCGGGTTACGCGCCCTTCTCACCTGTTTATCTGGGCTGGGTGATGCTGGGCCTGTTTTCACAAATCCTTGATATCTATTTTTTCGCCCTGATAGCCATGGTCATTGCCAGCTGGATTGCACCCTATTCGCAACACCCGGCACTGACCCTGATCTTCCAGATCACCGATCCCATCTGCGCACCAGCACGCAAGTTACTGCCCCCGATGGGGGGCCTGGACCTGTCGATCATTATCGTGTTCGTTGTCATCTACCTGATCGACAATTACCTGGTAGTAAGACCACTGGCCCAGCTGCTGGGTGTTCCAGCAGGCGTCATTCTCGGCCTGCCCTGAGGCAACTCTCAGGATGTACCACTGGGAAGGAGATGACCTGTTGATGAGTCTGCGGGTCACACCCAGAGCCAGCGTCGACTCCCTGGAACCGGAAGACTCTGTCATGCGCGCCAGAATCAAAGCGCCACCTGTTGATGGTAAAGCCAATCAGTACCTGCGAAAATTCCTTGCCCGACAATTCGGAGTTGCCCAGAGCAGGGTAGTGATTGAAAAAGGTGAGACTTCCCGCAACAAACTCGTGCGTATCTGCAATCCTCATCGTTTGCCTGATGGCTTCAGTCCTGCCTGACGGCATTGCCAGGGCGAAGGCAGCCCAGTTCATCAGCTGCCAGGGTTTCGATATTCACTACACCACCTTCAGCAGCATGCTGATTCCGGCTCAGGTCGCCGCTGCCCACAATATCGTTCGCTCAGAACAACGTATCGTGACCAATATTTCCGTTCGCAAAGCAAACCAGCCAGTGCGGGCAATTGTCTCTGGTACAGCGACCAATCTGCTGAATCAGATGGAGACCATGCAGTTTGAGGAAGTGCTGGAACAGACCGCCGTTTATTATCTGGCCAGCCAGCTGGTCGATGAACGGGACCGGGTAAGCTACGACCTGTTGGTGACACCCGTTGGTGCGACCAGTGCGTGTCAGCTCAGCTTTATCCGGGATTATATTCATTAAGCGTTCACTGACCGGAGCTGAACGCGTGACAGGATTGTTTATGCAGCAACTGATTGTAGCCACAGGTAATGCCGGCAAGCTCAGGGAAATCGCCAGTCATCTGCCGGATGGCATTGAACTGATAACCCAGGCACAAGCCGGGATCAGCGGCGCAGATGAAACGGGACTTACCTTTGTTGAAAACGCCATTCTGAAAGCCCGTCATGCAGCTTCGATGTCCGGCTTGCCCGCCATGGCTGACGACTCCGGACTCGAAGTTGATGCGCTGCTGGGTCGCCCGGGTATCTACTCCGCCCGCTACGCGGGGCAGAACGCCACCGATGCAGACAATAATCAGAAATTGCTGACGACGCTGGCAGGCATACCCGAATCTGAGCGCACTGCCCGTTTCCATTGTGTCCTGGTGCTGTTAAAACACGCCGATGACCCGGCACCGCTCATCGCTTCAGGTCAATGGGAGGGCCAGATTCTGACGGCACCCAGAGGCGAAAACGGCTTCGGATATGACCCGCTGTTTTACGTACCAGGACTGCAACGGGCAGCCGCAGAACTGACACCTGCAGAAAAGCATCAGTACAGTCACCGGGGTCAGGCCCTGCGCCAGCTCCAGGCAGCCATGGACAAAGGCTCCGGAAATTGAGCAGTCTGCCCGCTCTGGCACTCTACATTCACTTTCCCTG
>JAGRIO010000156.1 GCA_020443225.1 Pseudomonadales bacterium | reverse complement strand
ACCTGACGCTTGATGGAAATTTCGGCATAGGCCGCATATTCACCGGTCAGTCGTCCCAGGCTGTTATCGAAAATCAGCTCAATGCTGGCCTGCCCCACTGGTTTACGGCCGGTGGAGCCATTGAAAATAACATCGGTCATGGATTCGCCGCGCAGATTCTTGGCGGAAGATTCACCCATCACCCAGCGAACAGCATCGATAATATTGGACTTACCGCAGCCATTGGGGCCGACAACGGCACAGAGATTGGTGGGGAAAGGAACCGTTGTGGGATCAACGAAAGATTTGAATCCCGCGAGCTTTATGGCATGCAAACGCATAAGGTTATGATGACTCCTGACAACGACCGGATGCAGCACGTAACCGCGCTGCAAAACGGGATATTCTATTATAATTTCCTCACTGCCGCGCAACTATTTGCACCGTGGCAGTGCCTTTGAAGGATGCTATTCATGCTTAAACAACGAGGCGGCCGGACCCCTGAAGGTTACTGGACCTGCGAAGCCGCAGAACGCAATAAGCAGCCCATTCTGACCGTGCTTCAGGAACTGCTGACTGAACCTGCACGGGTGCTGGAAATCGCCAGCGGCACAGGTCAGCATGCTGTGCACTTCGCCACCAGTCTGCCGCACCTGAACTGGCAACCAACAGAGCCGGATGCTGACCTGATAGCCAGTACCAATGCTCGCTGCATCGACAGTGGCCTGACCAATCTCGCTCGTTGTCTGCCGCTCAACGTAGAAGAGGCAGACTGGCCAGCAGGCCCCTGGGATGCCATTTTCAATGCCAATATGATTCATGTCGCCCCGCCTTCGGCCACGCTGGGCCTCTTCCGGGGCGCCGGGCAGGTGCTTGCGCCACAGGGTCTGCTGCTGACCTATGGTCCCTACCGCCGCGATGGTGCGTATCACAGTGACGGAGACCAGCAATTTGATGCCACCCTGAAAGCGACTAATCCCGGGTGGGGGCTGCGGGACCTCAGCTGGATCAGGTCAGTCGCGGCAGACCATGGTCTGATTCTGAGCCGGGAAATACCCATGCCTGCGAATAATTTCATGCTGGTATTTACCCGAAACGCGGCCGGGTAACAGAATGGCCAGCGCTCAGCGCTGCCTGAGGGTCACGACCACAGAACCCTGATTCCGGCCTTCCGTGTCATAAGCAAGAATCTCGCCCCGGTGCTGCAGGGTGGAAAGTTCTTCCAGCACCCGCTCCCGGATCAGACCGGTACCAACAATCAGGCGCACCGCCGCGGCGCGGCTGAGATCGGCTTCTGCTAACAGACGGGCGAATTTGCGCATCGCCTGAGCAACAGTCTCATGCTGATGGGCGATGTCTTCAGTCAGCATGTGGCCGTCAGTCTGATCTGCCAGACGCTGATCACACTTAGGACAACGGACGGCGTCACGGGCCACCTGCATGCCACAGAACAGGCAATCAAGTGTTTTCATTGCCCGGCCTGAACTACCACGGCTGGTTCGCCTGCGGCGGACTCGTAAACATCGCGATACAGGTCAATAAAATCAAACACCAGGTCATTGATCACGCCAGGTTCGGAATTGGTCAGGAACACAAACCCGGTCTGCAGCTTGCGGTTAAACAACATCTCACCGCGCATCCCTTTGACATAGCCACCATGATGAACAAAACCTGATTCACCCTGATAATCAAACAGTCGCCAGCCCAGCCCGTAAGCTGTGTTTCTGAGTCCGGAACGCCGCTTGTAGTGAGCCTGCCGGCGGGTTGTCGGGATCACGCTGGACTGCATTTCGTCCAGCATCTGTGGTGACAGCACGTCCGGGTTGTGGCCGAGTTGCGCCAGCAGCCAGTGCTTCATGTCGTCGATGCTGGCATTCACCCCGGCTGCTGGCAGTACCTTGTAGTAGTTCGGGGTAATTCTGGCAGGTTTCCACTCCGAACCTGTCCAGATGTGGGGTTGAGCAAAGTTTGAGCTGGACACGAAGGGTTCACGCCCCAGAGAGGCAGTTGTCATGTTCAATGGTTTGAAAATACGGTCCTGCACGTAGGTAGCATAATCCACCCCGGTATTGGCTTTCACCACATCGCCCACCAGACTGAAGACCACATTCTGGTAGCCATAACACTCACCGGGCTTGCAGATAAAATCGACCCGGTCCAGCCGATTGATGATCTGATCAAAGCTCATGCGCTCTTCCACCAGATTGGTGTAAGCGTGGGGCATCAGCCCGGTGGACTGGGACATCAGGTGCTTCAGATTGATCTGCTTGCCATAGTCCTGACGCTTGAAGTGCAGAGATGAAACCGAGTTCACAATCGGAGTCTGCCAGGAGACCGGTGACTCCTGCACCAGAATGGCAGCGGCTGCTGACGCGAATGTCTTGGAAATCGAAGCCAGGCGGAAAGTGGTATAAGGCGTGACAGGCTCCGGGCTGCCAGCCTTTCTGACGCCCCAGGTTTTCTGCAGCACTACCTCACCATCAACGACTGCCACCACGGCGGCACCCGGTGTTTCCTCCGCGACAGGCAGGATTATCTGGCTTTCAAAGCGCTCGGCGAATTCTGCGGCCGCCTGATCTGACCCAGAGACCAGCGGCACAAACAGGCAGCAAACGAGAAACAGGATTATCCGGTGAAGCATCAACAGGGGGCAGGTTGTGAACTGACAGGCTGCAATCTTCTCATATCGCGGCAGGGGCACCAACCCTTGCAACCACGACGCCCGCGCCGCATCGACCCGACCTGCAAAGTATGTATAATCGCCTGCTCACTTTCGTCGCAGTCGGGCTTTGTCAATGCTGTTCAAGAATGCTTCTGTCTATCGGCTTACTTCTCCACTGACGCATTCGGCAGAAGAGCTGATCGCGTGTCTGGAAAATCAGGCCTTTGTTCCCTGCTCCGGCATTCGCCCTTCCAGTTTTGGGTGGATACCGCCGATTCCCTATACCGAAGATGCCCCACTGGCACACGAGGTTGCAGGCAGCATCCTGTTGTGTGCCCGACGTGAAGACAAGGTCATACCGCCCAGTGCGTTACGGGAAGCGATCGCCGAGCAAGTAGCAAGGCTTGAATCACTGGAAGGCCGCAAGGTCCGCAACCGCGAGAAGCTGAATATCAAGGACGACGCCATGGCAGAACTGCTGCCCCGCGCCCTGCCCCGTTCCAAGCAGATCATGGGCTACATTACGCCAGCGGATAATCTGCTGGTCATCGACACACCCAATGCTGCCGAGGCAGAACTGTTCATCAATTGCCTGCGGGACTCGCTGGGCACCCTGAATCTGGTGCCGCCGCAGGTAAGATATAAGCCTTCCGATATCTTCAGCCGCTGGCTGATGACCCGCAAGCTACCAGATCATTTCGGTCTGGGTGACAGCTGCGACCTGATTGATATCGAAACCGGCTCTACAGTCTCCTGCCGCAAGCAGGACCTGGATACGGCAGAGATTCGCAATCATCTGGAAGCCGGCAAACTGTGCACCAAACTGGGCCTTCGCTGGCACGGCGATTTTCGGGTCACCGTCGATAAAGAGCTGATTCTGCGCCAGCTGAAGACAGAATCATCTGACGATGAAGCCAATGACGAAGACAACCCCATCGCCAGACTGGATGCGGAATTCGTCAACCTTAGCCTTGAACTGGGCAGATTCCTGCCTGCCCTGTTCGCGGCCATGGGCGGTGAAGGCCAGTCTGCTGACGCCTGATCAGTGGTAAAAATTCCCGGACACCAGGGCTGTTATTCCTGCAGCGCTGTGTCCGGTACTTCAGCATATCGCTGGCGTAAATCAGGCATCAGCTCAGCTGGTTTACCCTGCCGGATCAGGCGGCCATCGGCGAGTTCCAGTATCAGGTCATAGTGCTCAAGACTTTCCAGCCGGTGCGCTATCGTAATGACGGTTTTATTAGCCAGTTCTGTGCGCAACAGTCGCTGCACCTTCTCATCAGTTTCCCGGTCCAGTGCGCTGGTTGGTTCGTCCATCAACACGAACGGCTTATCCAGCAGAATCAACCGCGCCAGACATAATAGCTGGCGCTCACCCACACTGTAGTCCTTTCCGCCTTCCTGAACCGAAGCGTCCAGTTCGACAGCAAGACCTACAGTCCGGAGTGCCGCCGCGAGTTTCTCGTCAGTGATACCACTGACCCCTGCCGTCAGGTTCATCCGTATGGTCCCGGAGAAGAGGTACGGGTCCTGAGGAACCACCCCAAAATGCCGGCGCAGCTGATCGACTTCAAGACTGAACACCGAGCGGCCGCCAATACAGATATCACCCGCCTGATGGTAAACCATGCGAAACAGCGCCTGCATCAGGCTCGACTTACCAGCCCCGGTTCTGCCGACAATCCCTACCTTCATGCCAGCAGGAATGGTCATCGTCAGGTGCTCGAGAATTCGCGGTGAATCGGCCCGGTACGACATCGCATAGTCATCAAAAGTGATATCACCCTGCAGCCAGCTGTCGGCGTCAGCCGCAGTACGGGGTGTCACGAAACCTGGCAGCGCAGATTCTTCTGTCGACTGGTCGGGCAGGTCAATCATATAAAAGGCCCGCCGCGCATGAGAGGCAGTCTCGCCCATAAATGACAAATCCCACGCCAGCGAGAAGAACTGATTATTCAGGTTAAAAACCGCTGTGATAATGACCGCTGCCAGTGTGGTTGTTACGGCACCGGTGTGAATACCGTACACCAGAAAGCTGTAAACAACGATGGCATAGGTTGCTGATATTGCCCCCATCCACAACATACCCCAACTGGTGAGGCTGCAGTAAAACAACTGAATATCCAGTGATTCGCCAAACGCCCTGCGGATTCGCGACAACAGATTCTGGTGTTTACCATACAGTGCGAAGATGGTTCGCCCCTCGATCAGATCAGTTTCACGATGCAATGCTTCACCTACCCGGACTGCGCGCAATTCTCTGGCATGACTCATCATCGGTGCCAGTTGTGCCTGAAATGCCCCATAAAGCAACACCACAGGAATGATCAGCGCACCAGCGATGGGATTAGCGAGCATAATCAGCAATCCGACACACAACACCTCAGCAAAACCGTTAACAGTATCACCGATGGACATAACCCCTTCCAGGCGCAACATACTGTAATCACCAATCAGCCGGTTAATCAGGCGGCCAGATGGGTTTTCATCAAAAAACGTCGTGCGCACGCCTGAGACGGACCGCATCATGTCTGCCTGGATATACTGCGTGGACCATTGCCCCGTCAACTCAAACAACATCCAGGCACCAACCCGGCACGCCATGGCAAGAATCACCAGCTGCAACAGGGTAGCGGTAGTCGCCGGCAATACGATTTCCCAGCTAAAAAGTGAGTGCGTAACACTGCAACTTTCGGTCGCACCGCAGCGCACGAGTTCGCCGGTAAACCATAAGAAATAAGGTGGCGTAGCCGCCGCCAGCAGAATAACCAGCAACGTCGGTGGCAGCACCTTGCGCAACAGGCGGAGGGACCCGATAAACCGGGCCAGGGTAGCGATATTATTCTGCTTTTCACTGACTGTCTCTGCAGTCACAAAGCTATTGATCTCTGACATAAATTTGTCTCCTGACCTGCCTTAACGTGGCAGATCTGCTTCAATTTCCCCGGCATTCAGGTGCCGGTTGAATGCTGACTGTGGGTTAGCCGCCCGATTTAGCGGCGCGCCATCTTCGGTAATGTGTCCATCATCCAGCACAATTAATCGTTGGGTTCGCAGTAATTCACTTAAGCGGTGACTGCTCAGCAGAAAGCCGTCAGGCCCGGCCATCAGCGAATCCATCAACCGCGCCTCAGTCTGCGTGTCAACAGCACTGAGGGGATCATCCAGCACCATAAATGACCGGCCGGAGTACAACGCCCTCGCCAGATTGACCCGTTGCTTCTGACCACCGGAAAGGTTTACACCGGTTTCTCCGACTTCTTCATTTATCCCACCGGGTAACAGTGCAATATCGGCTTCCAGCTCGGCGAGCTGGATCGCACGCCATGCATCCTGCGAGTCGTATTCATCTTCCAGCGCGACATTGATCGCCAGCGTGGTGTTCGACAGATAGGCCTCTTGCGGCATATAGGCAATCCACTCACGCCACGCGTGATAAACATCGCGGGCCCAGAGGTTGTATGTCTGGCCATCACTGAAAGCGACTTCAATCACCCCGGCATCCGGTTTCAGCTCGGCGCATACCAGTTTCAGGAAAGTAGACTTCCCCGCACCGACAGAGCCGATCAGACTGGTCGTCGTGTTCAGATCAAGCACCAGATCCAGATCGTCAATGGCAGCACGACTCGCACCTGGATAGCGAAAACTCACTTCCCGGAATATCAACTGCAGAGGCTGCGCGCCAGACTCAGGGACGCCACAAACCGGTAACAGCTGATCCTCAATGTCCGGATGCCGGTAGAGTTGGTTCAGTCTGTCCACGCAGGCAGAAGCAGCGGCATAACTGATAAATATGCCCGGTAACCAGCGGATATAGAGGGTGATGTGGTTCAGCATCCAGATGCTGGCGAACAACTCTACCAGCGGTGAATCATCTCCGAACCGCTGGTGCCCCCAGACCAGAACTATGATGGGTATCAACCACCAGGTGACACTCACGCCAAAGTTAACCAGATTAGAACCATGCTGCAGGGTCGCCTGCGTGACCAGAGTGCGAACGTGCCGGGCTACCTGTTCCCGCATCACAGTTTCCCAACCCAGAAACTTCAGCAGGCGCACATTAGCCACCCATTCGCCGACCAGCGTCGACAACCGGTCCTCTTCTTCCTTGATCACCGTTTCCTTACTGTGCACAAAGCGGCCGATGATCACTGCCAGCGGCAGGGCCCCAAAACCGGACACCAGCGCCAGCAAGCCAGGCACCCCCATGTACCAGACGATCACTGGTCCTAACAACACCAGCGACAGCAGGCAGGGTAAAGCGTTGCGGGACATAGCCTGCAGAAACTCGCCGACCCGGTGAATATCTGAAGATATCAGGGTCTTCAGATTCCCGGTGGTGAAATCGGCACTTGCCAGCGATCCCATTCGCAGCAGTTTGACGTTCAGCCGCAGCGTTACAAAGGTGCGCCCCATAACCAGCAACTGCGATTGCAGATAGGCGTCCCAGGCATTAGCGACTTTCATGGCTACCTGAATACACCCGTAAGCAACAAGCAGACCGACTGCCAGTTCAACACTGTTAGTGTCGGCCAACAGACGCTGACTGATGAAAACAATGCTAAGAACAGCGACTACCGCCAGAAACTTTGAGAACAACAACCAGGACAGGTGTACCGGATAGGTTCTGATAAAGTCCCACCAGAAATTGCCGCCCATGTGCAGATCCGGTGAAGCTTCGCCCATCTTCCGGAACTCAGCCAACAACTCGGCATTCTTATATTGTTCGCCCACTTCCGTTGCTTGCAGAAACTCTCTTCTGAAGCGTGCCGGATTCACAAAAACAGGCAGACCGAACATATTTTTCCCCTTTTTCTTCGGGGTATAAAAAACCCCGGTTTAGCTTCGACCAAACCGGGGTTTTCTGTTGGTTCCCGGAAGGTCTGGATAATCAAACCTTCCGAACAATGTCATGTCGTCAGGTTATCTGTGTGTTGTCACCATTGTCAGAGAAGTGCTTGCCGAACTGATCGCGGAGGATCTGGTCACGCTGCATATCAGAGCCACCCATCTGGCCGGAAACAGCAATCCACAGGCGCACGTCTCCTGTGTTGGCGCAATTGAATGAAATGACGGGTGGCAATTGATAACGCATCGGAATGACACTGAATTTGATTTCGCGACATATTAACCAGCGAGAAACGGATTGCAACCCAAAAATCCACCGTATGGTGGTGGAACGGGAAGTGATCGCCTTATACTCAGGCCATTAATAACTACAATCGAACTTCAAAGGTGAGGAAAATGCCGAGATTAAAAGGGAAAGTCGCCATCGTCACGGGGGGGGCCAGTGGTATTGGTGCCGGTACCGTGGAACTCTTTGTACGTGAAGGTGCAAAAGTCGTTATCGCTGACGTGCAGGAAGAAGCCGGACTGAAACTGGCCAGCAAGCTCAAGAATGACGCTATTTTTCAGTACAGCGACGTTTCCCGGGAAGAAGATGTGGCGCGGATGGTTGATCTGGCCGTCAGTCACTTTGGTCGCCTTGACTGCCTGTTCAACAATGCGGGCTTTGGTGGCGTTGGCGGCGAAATTCAGGAAACCCCGATGGGCGAAGAGTATGACCGGACTCTGGGTGTCATGTTTACCGGCGTGGTGCTGGGAATGAAACATGCTGCCAGGGTCATGAAAGCCCAGGGTAGCGGTTCCATTATCAGCACCGCCAGTGTGGCTGGTATTCAGGGTGGTCTGGGACCCCATGTCTATTCCGGTATCAAGGCTGGCGTGATGGGTCTGACTCGCTCCGTGGCACTGGAGCTGGCACCTTACAGCATTCGCGCTAACAGCATCTGCCCTGGCGGTATTGCTACGCCGATTTTTGCGCCCATGCTCGAAGGTATGGAAGGCGTAAACATTCCCATCGAAGAAATCATGCGTGAGCGTCTGAAAGACCTGCACCCTATCGGCCGCTCTGGCGAGCCAGCGGACATTGCTAACATGGCGCTGTTTCTTGCCAGCGATGATTCCAGCTTTGTTACTGGTCAGCACATAGCCGTCGATGGCGGGCTGACCAGCATGCGTCCCCGTCCCATTCAGGTTACCGATGTAGCAGGAGAATAAACCATGAAGAATTTTCTGATCAGCAGTGATGAACTGGAACAACTGCACACAACCGGCAAGGTCAAGGTCTTTGACGTCACCACCCATCTGATACCTGACCCAAAAGGTGTTTTCGCTGTCAAATCAGGCCGCGAGGACTATGAGCAGGCTCATA
>JAGRIO010000155.1 GCA_020443225.1 Pseudomonadales bacterium | reverse complement strand
GGTGTTAATCATGTAGGTTTTCAGCGCCTGCCGGTTCTGTTGTTTGACCCACAGCAGCCCAATGGCTGCCAGCGAAGAATCCCAGATTTTCTGTGTACCTTTCAGGGTCAGACCCCGCAGCGTGGCATAGCGGCGGGCATCCATGTAGGCATACTTCACCGCCGCCCACTGTCTGGGAGAGCGCTTATTCTCGGTTACCCTGCCACTGTCATCTTTCTTCGCAGAACCAAGATAACTGGCAATATTCAGCGTCAGGGGATACCAGTCAATCTCAATGCCAAAGTCATCCTCCAGCTGCCAGGTCTGGTCTCTGGCGATGAAGGCGTAAGGGCTTTTGAAATCGATATAAACTTTCAGCTCACTCATGGGTCATTCCCGTTCTGGGTGCCTTTCTTAAGATCAGGGTTTCAGATCAGCGAATAGCCCGATCCCTGGCTGTCGATACCCCGTCCCTTGCCGTCGCTGATCCAGCCAAATTCCTGAAGGATTTCCTGACTGTAAGTTACCCGGCCATTGACCTTCACAGGGTCTTCACTGGCGAACAACAGTGCCGCCTGAGCCATGATCAGGGGCGGTTCACCTTTAGGATCATCCATCCCACTCACCAGCTTGTGATGAACGGTACCCGGTGTTGGAACTACCTGTGAAGGGGAAAAGCAGGTTACGGCGATATTGTCGTCTTTAACTTCCTGTGCCAGCCCCTGAGTGAACCGCTCCAGTGCAGCCTTGGTCGCGCCGTACATGGTGCCGCCCCGCCCTTCGGTGTCATAAGGTCCACGGCCCGGACCGATCGCTGCACCGGATGAGATATTGATTATCGCCCCGGACTGACGCTCAATCATGCCCGGCAGTACGAATTTTGACAGCATGAAAGGTGCGTGGACATTGACGGCAAAACAACGCATCCACTTGTTAACATCGTAATCGACGATAGGTACGTAGTAATTCAGGGCCGCATTGTTCACCAGGATATCCACCTGACCAAAGACCGCGATCGCCTCATCCACAAGCTGACGACAATCCTGCTCCACTGACACATTGGCAGCAACCGCGTGCGCAGACCCACCTGCTTCTGTAATCAGCCGCACCGTATTCGCCAGCGAACCTTCCAGCATATGGTCGCCATCGTTGATGGTTCGGGCCGCACACACGACATTGGCGCCTTCAGCGGCGAAAAGCTCTGCAATCGCCTGCCCGATACCGCGGCTGGCACCGGTCACGATGGCGGTTTTTCCATCCAGTTTTCCCATGATCTTTCCCTCTTGATGATTGCTATTTTGCCTGGCCCGGACTGATCAGATGTCCGCCATACAAACCAGTGGCAGACAGGTCTGTATGGCAAAGCCAGCCTGTCGTAAGCTATCTGTCTTGTTGAATCAGGTCAAACCAGTTTATGGATCCAATCAGTCAGGGCGTGCTGGGCGCATCGATGGCACAGGCTGCCACTCCCGCCAGCAGAACCAGGAAGCTCATCACTATCACCTGGGCCGGTTGGCTTGCCGGAATGGCACCTGATCTGGATGTACTCATCAACTCCAGCACCGACCCGATTCTGTTTCTGGAATACCATCGCCAGTTCACTCACGCACTGATCTTCATTCCCATCGGTGCATTGCTGTGTGCCCTGGTTTTCCATCGCTTTGCGCGCCATGCACTGACATTCGGCCAGTTGTATCTGGTATGTCTGCTGGGTTATGCCACCCACGGCCTGCTCGATGCCTGCACGACCTATGGCACCCAGCTGTTGTGGCCCTTCAGCAATGAGCGATTCGCCTGGAACAATGTATCGATCATTGACCCGCTGTTTACCCTGCCGCTGCTGGTGCTGATGGTGCTTGGCATACGGCGGCAGAGTCCGCGCTACGGTCAGATTGCCATGGTTTGGGCCCTGACCTATCTGGCCTTCGGAGTCGTGCAACGAGAGCGGGCCGAAGCGTTTGGACTACAGATGGCAGAATCCCGTGGTCACGCACCGCTCAGACTTTCGGCAAAGCCCGGCTTTGCCAACATGTTTTTGTGGAAAGTTGTTTACGAGACCGAAGACCGGTTCTGGGTGGATGCTGTCAGAGTGGGGCTGACCCCCAGATGGTTTGAAGGTGACAGCCTGCTGAAGCTCAATGTCGCCCGAGACCTGCCGTGGTTGACGCCTGATTCTCAGCAGGCGACTGATCTCGTTCGCTTTGGCTGGTTTTCCATGGATTATCTGGCCATCGATCGCTACGACAAGCACTACATTATTGACGTACGCTATTCGATGCTGCCCAATGAGATACGACCTCTGTGGGGTGTGCGGCTGGACCCGCAGAAGCCCGACACCGCCCATATCGACTATGTCACCAGCCGGGATACGTCACCTGATAATGTCAGAAAGTTATTCAACATGTTTTTCGAATAAAAATAGTCACATTGGCTAAACTTTTTCCCGGGTTGCTACGTCTTAATCTCTGACTGCATACATGAGCCCGATATCATGAGCCTGACGATCCTGACGCTGATTCCCCGCCAGCTGGCCTTTCAGCTACTATGCCTGGTATCGGCACCCTGTGACTCGTCTGCGACAGGCAACCTGCGGGCGACACCGTGCGACACGGTGGTTGAAGCCACAGAGATACGCACCGAAAGACGCATTCAATTGCGCTAATCCCTACCTTCTTTACCCACAGAATCCAGCCGATATCCTGTTCCCCGACCGTCCTGCCTCAATCTCAACGTCCACAGGCTTACAGGACGACTACAATAAAAAAGATGACCAATTCCGGAATATCCTTCTATAATGCACTGCAACATTGAAAGGTTATTATCTGATCACCGAGGTGTCGCATCATGCTGTCTCTGAATAACACACAATCCCGTCTGGAACGCGCGATGCGCAAAGCCACCAGCTACGAAGAATGGCTGAAAGCTGCCCGGGCCCATGATGAGGCGACAGGTGCTGCCAAGTGGCGGCTGGAACCACAATCTTCCCGCTACGATTATGTGAATATTCAGGGGCGTGTGGATGAAATCCGTAAACTGCGCGCCAACCACGACGATGTTGGTTTGCTGTTCGCGCTCAATGAAGGTATTCACGGCAATCTGGGCGGCATGGGCAGTCCACGGCTATATGAACGCGCCAAAGTAGGCACCAAGAAGCTGATTGAAGACTATGTCGACGAGATCGTTGATGCGCTGAACCACATCAACAATCTGGAAGAGTCTGAAGAGATTACTCATGAAGACAAGATGGACTTCTTCCAGCGTGCACACCTGTGCTTCGGTAGCTCTGCCCTGATGCTTAGCGGTGCAGGCTCACTGGGTTACTTCCACCACGGAGTCGTTAAAACTCTGTTTGAACACGACCTGCTGCCAGAAGTTATCTCTGGCTCAAGCGCCGGATCGGTGTTTGCCGCTGTATTGGGCACCCATACCGATGAAGAACTGCGCGTCTTGTTCCAGAGCAACGACATTCTCGACCCGCTGAACGAAGAACCGGTGGTGCAGAAACCTTTCTCCATGGTCCGACCGCAGGTAGATTCAGACACTCTGCGATTTACCCTGGAACAGATCATTCCTGACCTGACCTTTCAGGAAGCCTATGAGAAAACCGGGCGGGCAATCAGCGTCACTATCGCCCCTTACGAAGAACATCAGACTTCAAGACTGATGAATGCCATTACGTCACCCAACGTCTACATCCGCACAGCGGTCATGGCGTCCTGCGCCGTACCCGGAGTATTCCCACCGGTCATGCTCATGGCCAAGAACGTCTACGGCGAACCGCAGCCTTATCTGCCGAGCCGCCGCTGGGTTGATGGCGCTGTCACTGATGATCTGCCAGCCAAGCGACTGGCGCGCCTCTACGGTGTTAACCACTACATCGTCAGTCAGGCTAACCCGCTCGCGCTGGCATTGATGAGCTCAGATAAGTACCTGCCAATTCCGGATATTTCTAAATCCCTGATGCGGCATACTACCCGGGAAGTCCTGAAAACCAGCGAGAAACTCAGCCGCCGCTACCTGCGGGACGTACCCAACGTGGGGCAGGCCATGAGCATGTTCTATGCTGTCATGGCGCAGGACTATCAGGGTGACATCAATATCGTGCCCTCTTTCAATTATGTCGACCCGCAAAAACTGCTGGCCCGTCTGTCAGCGAAGGAAATTGAAGAGCTGGTGACTGAAGGAGAACGTTCTGCCTGGCCACAGCTGGACCGAATCCGCATCTGTACAAAGATCGGCAAGACGCTGGATCACATCATTGATCACCATTCAGAACACAACGTGAAGAGCTTTTATAAAAAGCGTGGCAAGAAATCCTCTAACGGAGTCGCTGCCAGCCAAGGTTAACAGCCAGCAGCATGACACCCAGCAACGCCAGCAGACTGATTCTGTTGGCGAGCTGTTGCCACCAGGGCAGCGGAAAATCGTAGCGCTGATAGGAAGTCAGCGCCCTGAGACCCGCAGCGGCCTCGTAGGAAAAGCGGTCACCGGGCGCACACTGATTCGCATCCGGAAACTGCAGACATTCAGGCCGGTAAAAATTGAACGCCCCGTCACGTCGGGCAAAAACGCCGCCCTGAACCACTTTATCGAACCGGAACAGCTCCAGCCGGTAACCCAACAGAGGTTCATTGCAGACCAGTTGTGACGCACCTCTGATCAGGCTGTCGCCAGAACCGGTAACGCTGAGACGTTTGCCATCTACCAGTGATTCTTCCACATAACGCACCTGCGGCACATCGCCAGAATTGCTGAGCTGTGTGTAAGCGGAGACCACCGGGCCAGGATTGTAGGTTTGCGGAATTCTGTCTGCACCCGAGAACAGCCATTGCCCGGCGATCAGGATAATCATCAACCCCGCAGCCAGAAGTCCCTGCCTGCCGCGACTGTGGCTCAGCAACCATTCAAACCCGGCACCTGCCAGCAGGATCAGTGGCAGCAGATAAA
Organism: Pseudomonadales bacterium; assembly: GCA_020443225.1. Taxonomy (GTDB): domain Bacteria; phylum Pseudomonadota; class Gammaproteobacteria; order Pseudomonadales; family Azotimanducaceae; genus UBA4582. The sequence goes on along the minus strand of JAGRIO010000155.1, from coordinate 3,931 downwards.
TCAGATTCCAGCGTAGCACCGATGTGACCTGGGCAAAGTAAGGTAGTGCTGCCAGCCAGGTGTTGTAGAGAGGGTAGTAGGTGTTGACCGCTATTGGCAGACACAGAAGAACGATGGCCGCCAGTTTACGCACACGTGACCACTGTCGCAGCTGTTCACGCCGCAACCAGCCACCTGCCAATGCCAGCAGGATCACGAGAGGACCAACACTGTAGCTGAGTTCTTCCGCACCGATGTAAAAAGAACGGTTAACCAGCCAGTCATTGGCAATACCGGCACTGAGGGGCCAGCCAAGGCTCAGCGCCGTACCTGCCAGCGCCGCTGGCAGACCATCATAGCCCGGGAGTAAATACAGATCGCGGGGAAACTGCTGCATCAGCGCCAGGCCCGCTGTGAGCTTACCCAGACTCAGTAACAAACCTGTCAGCAGACCAATGCCCAACCGCCTGGCAGCCCGGACCTGACCATCTGCCAGCAATATACCCAACAGCAGACTGAGCCCAAGCGGCACGACCAGTACCCCTGCACCACCATGAATGATAATGGCAAACAGAACTCCACAGGCAAGTCCCGGCGCCAGTAACCGCTGCCCCCTGTGAATCAGCAGCCACACCAGCAGGGGCAACAGCATCATATAGAGGAAGGTGATATGCCCGGTCATCACCCGCGACAGGAAGGCGCCGTTCAGAAGAAATGCAGTACCACAGAACAGTCTGCCCGGCAGACTGCCAATGCCAGCGACGCCCGCCAGCAGATACATGCCCTGAAATCCGCAAAGCCCGGCCAGCAGATAGCTCAGATAACTGACCGTGAGTGGGTCGGTCATCAACACTAACAGCTGGGGCAAACTGAAAAACATCGACTGAGGATTGCCAAACCAGGGGATACCTCCGCACAGGGCGGGCGTAAACCATGGCAATGCCAGCCCGTTTTCCTGCCACCAGAACCAGCCGCTCAGCAAGTAGGGAAAAAAATAACTGTAGTCGTGACCGATGGTATCCGGGTTGAAAAAACCAAAATACCACTCAGTCGCCACCAGCACAGCGATCGCCCAGAGCAAGGGCAACAGCGACTGCCGTATCATCAGGCATTCCTGATGGTCAGGCCTCCGTCTACCGGCAGCGTCACACCCGTAATGTACTGAGATGCTGGCAATGCCAGGCTCAGTGTCGCCTGAGCCACTTCTTCAGGTTCAGCATAGCGGCGCAACACAGTACGGCGCTTCGCGAATATCTCTTTATGGTCGTCGGAAATGCCAGAGGTCATCCCGGTATTAATGGGACCGGGGCAAACACAGTTGACCGTGATCGCCTCTGCGCCCAGCTCGACTGCCAGCGAGCGGGTCAGTCCCGTCACACCGGACTTCGCCGCTGTATAAGGGCTCCCATACTTGGTGGCACCCAGCGCTTCCGTTGACGCAATGTTGATGATTCTGGGATGTGCAGCCTTGCGCAGCGCCGGCAGCGCAGCGCGGATTGTCTCCGTATGAGCCGTCAGCAGGACCGCAAGGGATTTGTTCCAGGCTGCGTGAAAGTCTTCCGCATCTATGGCGGTAAAGATCGAAATGCCCGCATTGTTTACCAGAATATCGATGCCGCCGAAATGGTCAATGATCTCGTTGAACACCGGCTTGATGGCGCCGATATCGGACAGATCCAGCGTCCAGCCACGGGCATCATAGCCTTCGTCAGTCATCTCCTTAACCACCTCGTTCAGCGGGCCTTCATTAAGGTCAATAGCAGCAACCCGTGCACCATGATCCGCAAATACATGGGCTGTCGCCCGCCCCATACCACTGGCGGCGCCGGTAACAACCACCACGCTGCCTTCCACTGAACGACTGAGCTTTGAAAGTGCCATTAGTCTTTCCTGACTGATTGAATTGCACCGAGTTTGCCTCATCTCCCTTGCAGCAGGCAAATGGGGTAACATGACGAGCTTCGATCCCGTCAGGCGGAAGATTTATGAGCGCTACACCCCGGTATACCACCATAGAAATTGCGAAGCAGGCCCTGAATTTTTCTATCGCTCATTTCACGCTCTTCTCTGCCACCGAGCGGGAAGACCTCCACGGTCACAATTTCCAGTTAGAATGCAGCGTCACCGCTCCCTTGTCTGACGAGGGTTTGATTTTCGACTACGGCAAACTCAAGTCCGTGCTGCGCCAGCTGTGTGATGACATCGACGAGCAGATGATCCTGCCTACCCGGTCCTCATGGCTGACTATCGAGGAAGATGAACACTATACCTACGGCATTTTCAATGGCGAAAGAATACCTTTTCTGGCAAGAGACCTGACCCTGTTACCCATCGCTAACACCACGGTTGAGGAACTTTCTCACTATTTTCTTGATCAGATTCGTGCCCTGCCACTGATTGCCGCCAATCCAATTACCGCCATCACCGTAAAAGTATCGTCCAGTCCCGGACAATATGGCATTGCAACCTGGAGTGATGAATGAAAACCCTGATCATAACCGGTGCCAGCAAAGGCATTGGACTCGAAACTGCGCGACTGTTTCTGGCGCATGGCTACCGGGTTATCAACTTTTCCCGCACGCCGGCGCCACTGGACACCATAGAAAACCACTATATTGATCTGTCTCAGCCGGGCGCCGAAAAATCACTACGGGAACTGCTGGACAAAATCATCGACCCGTCGCAAATCACCCTGGTACACAATGCCGCCAGACTGACCAACGACACCGCTGATGCGACGCCAACCTCTGCTTTCCGGGACATCATGGAAATCAATGTAATGGCGCCTCACATTCTCAATCAGATCATTATTCCCCGCATGACCCAGGGGTCGAGTGTCATTTACATTGGCTCTACCCTGTCGGAGAAAGCGGTAGCCAATTCCTACAGTTATGTCGTCAGTAAACACGCCATCGTCGGTATGATGAAGGCTACCTGTCAGGACCTCAGCGGCAAGCAGATTCACACCACCTGTATCTGCCCGGGTTTTACTGACACAGAGATGCTACGTACCCATGTGGGTGAAAATGAGGAAGTGATCGACGCTATCTCTGCCATGAGCACATTTGGCCGTCTGGTACGACCTGATGAAATAGCCAGCACGATCAGATTTGCCGCTGAAAACCCGGTACTGAACGGTGCTGTCATCCACGCCAATCTTGGCCAAATTGAATCCTGACCAGACTGAGGTGCTGACATGCCTTTAACTGATGAAATCAGAGAGCGCCGCGAGCGGGTCTTCCTCGTTCTCGCAGGTTTTTTCCTGTGCGCCATGACAATGCTGAATATTATTGGCATCACACGCTTTATACAGCTTGGCCCTATGGCCCTGGCAGTCGGCGTCCTGCCCTACCCCATTACTTTCCTGTGTACCGATCTGATCAGTGAACTGTACGGGCGGGCCCGGGCAAATTTCCTGGTAACAGTGGGCCTCATGCTGAATGGTTTTATCATTGCTACCATGTGGTTTGCCAATCAGATGCCATCGGTCGGACCGGAGTCACAACCACCCTGGCAGGTCATTCAGTTAGCAGAAAACGTGTTCCTGCCCAATGGTGATGAGGCGACTGATGCCGTGGAACTGTTCACCCTGTTGTATGCCACAACTTCTGGTGCAGTGCTTGCCTCAATGATGGCTTATATTGCCGCCCAGTACTGTGACGTTTTCATGTTCCACTTCTGGAAACGCCTGACCCGCGGCAAACATTTGTGGCTACGGAATAACGGCAGTACCCTGATCAGCCAGGGCGTCGATTCTTTCATGGTCATCGCTGTCACCTTTGGCGCGCAGTTTCTGGCAGGCGCCATGAGTGCAGGTGCATTACTGGTACTGATGGGCAGCAACTACATTTTCAAAATGCTGTGCGCGCTGGCAGACACCCTGCCGTTTTATGCAGGCGTGCATTATCTGAAGCGCTACCTGCATATGACCGATGAGGAACTGGCAGAGCAC
>JAGRIO010000154.1 GCA_020443225.1 Pseudomonadales bacterium | reverse complement strand
TAACCGGCACGAAGGGTTCGTCCCGACGGGGGGAGTTGTAGTGCAGATTTCTGGCAACCACTTCCTTGCCGGTACCTGAAGCCCCGGTGATCAGTACCGTGACATCTTTATCCGCCACCTGAGCCATCATCTCCCGAACCCGCGAGATTTTCCTTGAAGTGCCTACCAGAGAGCGGAACAGCTTGCTGTTACGCCCCTGCTCACGACTGCGACCGACATCATAGTGTTCCCGGTACACCTGTGCTCTGTGCAGCGAGTCCAGCAACTTGTTATAGCTGGGTGGATGAGTGATTGAAGCAATGACATTGCTTTGTAATTGTTCTGGGAGCAGATCGCGGACGATATCGCCAGTCAGTACCACGGGGGCGGTATCGTCCCATTCCGCGAGTTCCTCCAGTAACTGACTGGCTTTCTTCAGATCGCCAGACAGCCCTGCCAGCACACAGGATATCTCCCGGCTGTCGCTGACAGCGTCTGCCACCGTTGTCTGCCAGTTATTCGTCCCTGCTGTTACAACCGTTTCACCCAGGAAACGGAGAATGACTTCCATGTCACGCAAACGTTCCTGATTATCGTCAATAAGAAGTAATTTGATGTCTCGCCACATGAGGAACAATACCTGTACAGCTGATGTTGAATTTGTCTTCCGGCGGGGCGCAGACACCCTGACCGTTACACTATTCAGTAAAGTCTGTATTCAGGAATTGTCAAATCACTGACGTGATATTGGGGAGTTTTTGACGGTGTTCATTGCACCGCCAGTTAATTGGCAAGCAGGCGCCCGGCGAAGCCTCGCTCAGCTCACCAGCGACATCTGTAACTGCGCACTGTAAGCCCGTTGCTGGGTACGCTGTCTGCGAAGTACCGAGACCTGTTCAGCATAGCTTTGACGTTGCTTCTCGCAATCGGAGATCAGCTGATGGTACTTGCTCAGCAATCCACGCAGCTCGTGAAAATTGGTTTGAGGATCAGCAGCAATGATGTCTTCAATGGCAGAGCGGCAAATTTCATCCAGTTCGGCAAGCTTTTGCCACTCCTGCTGCTGAAACGCCTCCAGCATTCTGCCCTTGAGCTCAGCCAGTTTCCTTGTCTTTGAATCCATGCTTATTACGCTCCCTTTGCTCAGGCTGTTACGGCTGCCTGCTCTTTAATGCCATCCCAGCCTTCCTTGATAGTTCTGACCAACGACGCAACTTCGTCGAGTATCTCTGGGTCATTTGCGACGCCGGCAGCAAAGACACGCCGGGTCATATACAGATACAAACGATCAAGATTAGCCGCAACTTCTCCACCCTTCTCGAGGTCAAGTGCATCCTGCAACGCGCCTATAATAGTGATTGCAGAGCCCAGGCAATGGGATTTTCCTTCGTAATCCTTACGACTCATGAAGCCTTTGGCCATCGCCAGACGGCTGAGCAAACCATCAAAAAGCATGGTGATCAGCTGGTGCGGTGAAGCATCAAAGACACTGGTCTGAACATTCATCTGCTGGTAATGCCTGGCGCCTGGTGGGTACATAATTCTTCCTGAACGATTGCTGTAATGGAATTCAGTGGCTGGTATTCAGGTTTACGGCACAGGCAGAAATATCTTTAGTGAATAGCGGCAAAAAAAACTGGCCCCGGTTTTGCATTGAGTCAACGTCACTCATTAACCAGTATACAGACGGCAAGCTCATGGCCCAGTTAAATTACCGACAACAGCCAGTACCACGACCACGAACTGACATCAGCACGGCTTTACAACGCAAGCTGAACAAGAAGCTGGAAGAAGCGGGTATTGCCTATGACAAAACCTGCACACCGGATGGTGGAGATCAGCACCGCATTAACCGGTTAAGGAATCGAGCCCGCGCTATCGCCCACAAGGTTCTGAGTCGTCAGCCAGACAACATACAGGCTCTCAACCTGCTTGGACGCATTGCGCTGGACGAAGGTAACCTGAACCAGGCCGCCGCCTTTATTGATCTGGGGCTGGAATTCGAACCAGAGTCCATCAGCCTTAACTACAGTCGCGCACATATCTACCTGATTAACGGCGACTATGACCAGGCAGCAAGACTCTTTCAGCAGATTGAAGCTGTGGCACCCAGGCAAACCCGCGCCCTGTCTTCACTGGCCTATACCCGGGTACGCCAGGGCTTGTACGTAGACGCCTTCGCCGACTACCGCGATCTGATTCGCCATGATCCGACCGATCCCTATGTCAGGGCCAAGCTGTTTGAATGTATGCGGCAAATTCAGGCGGACTACTATGCACCGGAACTGGAACAGGACCTGCTGACTTACCTGGACTTTACCGAGGTGGATCACAATGATCTTGCGTCACTCATATCTACGCTACTGATTCATAAGTATGACCTGATCAATGGCAAGGCACCTCTGGACCCGGAGATTCTGGCCAGCGACCCGCTCCTGATAAAAGCACTCGGCAAGGTACAGTTTAATCAGCCGGTCATGGAAGAGTTTCTGACGGCGCTGCGTCAGGCCATCCTCGTGGACGCCATCGGCAAAGAAACCATTGCTCCCAAGGTTCTGAATTTCGTCGTCAGCCTGTCGCTTCAGTGTGTCAACAATGAATTCGTTTACTCTGTCTCACTGATCGAAGAAAAAATGCTCAATGAGCTGATCTCCATTGTCAGCACCACACTGGGTCAGCCTGACTGGAGCTGTCGCTCGGTTGAATTTCCACTACTGCTGATCAGTATGTACCGGCTGCTGCATAACTTTCATTTCCGGGACCAGTTACTCAGCCATCCGGTATCAAACTGGTCAGGTAGCTTGCAGGCCGTCATGCAGGTACATTTGTATGACAAGCAGGAGGAAATGGTTATCTACCGTAATATCGAGCGCATCACGCCGATCCGTGACTCAACCTCCCAGAAAGTCGGTCTGCAGTATGAAGAAAGTCCTTATCCGCGTTGGAAAACCCTGAACTTTGCCAACAAGACCGACTATGGGCAGGCTCTGACAGCGGAACTCAGTGGTTTTCGGGCACCGGCATTCTTCCGTGAAGAGAACATCAGAATTCTTGTTGCCGGTTGTGGCACGGGTAAGCATGCCATTCAGGTTGCGCAGTATTTTCGTAATGTTGAAGTCACCGCTATCGACCTCAGCCGCTCAAGCCTGGCCTATGCAGCGAGGATGGCTAAACGCCTGCGAGTCAGCAACATCGATTTCTTTCAGGGCGACATCCTGGAACTGGCAGAGATCAAAGAGAAGTTTCATATCATCGAATGTTCCGGCGTGTTGCATCATATGCAGGACCCGATGGCGGGCTGGCGTAGCCTGCTGGCGCTGCTGGTGCCCGGTGGTCTGATGAAGGTGGCGCTCTACAGTCAGCGGGCGAGGCGGACCATCACCCTGGCCAGACAGCTGATTCTTGAAAACCAGTTGTCTGCCAAACCCGAACACATCCGCATGTTCAGGCAGGCGATACTCGACAATCTGATCGAAGGTGACTTCACTGAGATCAAGCGCTCTCCGGACTTTTATAATCTCAGTGGTTGTCGCGACCTGTTGTTCAACGTTCAGGAACATCAGTTCACACCTGCCCACATAGCGCATTGTCTCAACACACTGAACCTCGGGTTTCTTGGCTTTGTGAATCTGCCAAACAGTCTGAAACAGACCTATCGTAAACACTATCCAGACGATAGCTCACTGACTGACCTGAGCAACTGGGAACAGCTGGAGATCGCAGCACCTGACATCTTCAACAGTATGTACCAGTTCTATTGTCAGCCCAGAGGAAGCGAGGTCAGTCAGTTACAGGATTTCAGTCAGCGCTGAAGATGTTCCCGGTGTGTTAAAGGGGTTATAGTGGGCGACTTTAACTCACGACAACCGGAGGCGAGATGATTGATCTGACCAAAGACGGCGATGTATTCGTGCTGACTATGAACGATGACGAAAACCGCTGGAATACAACCTTTGTACGCGCCTGGGCGGAAGCGCTGGATGAAGTTGAACAGTCAACCGGACCTGCGGCCCTGGTTACCTGCTCTGCTTCTGAGAAGTTCTTTTCCAACGGTCTGGACCTGGAATGGCGGGCCAGTAGTGGCGAACATCGTGGTGGTGACAGGGCGGCTTTTGGGAAAGAGTTTATGGCACTGATGGCCCGGATTATGACCCTGCCTGTACCTACGGTAGCCGCGATCAACGGCCACGCCTTTGGTGCTGGTTTCATGTGTGCGCTGTGTCACGACAAGCGCTTTATGCGCGCTGACCGGGGCTTCGCCTGTGCTAATGAGGTGGAAATCGGCATGGTCATTCCCGGCCCTGAACTGGCGCTGTTCCGTCACAAGCTACCCATGAATGTGTATTTTGAAACCGTTCAGTTTGCCCGCCGCTGGACTGGCCCGGATGCGCTGAGTGCTGGCGTTGTACAAGGAATTGCGGAACTGCCAGAACTGAAAGGCAAAGCAATTGAAGCAGCCAGAAGTCTTGCGCGGCTGGGTGAAAACCGTGAAGTTTTCGGGCGCATGAAAGAAGCGATTTACGGTGAGAATGCCGCAATCAATAATCCTCACGGTCCAGCTCACCTGCTGCGACATCCGGAGATGTACCACTGATCAGGAACCTGGAACAGCATGCCGTGTGAAACTGTATGCTGTTCCGGTCAACATCCGGGCCGATGATTTCCGGCTCAGCCCGACCCGACTGATACCTCAGGAAAACAACGTCACCTGTTTATGCTCATCATCAGAGCGGAAAACAGCAAAGCCTTCTACCACCATTGCCGGAATTGCCGCAGCAGGTACCGGCGGGCTGAACAGATAACCCTGTGCATAGGGGCATCCCCAACTCGACAGGAACTCTACCTGCTCACGAGTTTCAACGCCCTCTGCCACGATCTCATATCCAAGACCCAGGCCAATGCTGAGTATCGCACTGACCATCAGCGCGGAGGCTGAATCGCTGGAAAGATCATTGATGAATGAGCGGTCCACTTTCAGCGTATCCGCTTCCAGTTGAATCAGGACTGACAGCGACGAGTATCCGGTACCAAAATCATCGATGGCCACCCGTTGCCCGGCCTGGCGCAACCGCTGGCTGACTTCCGTATGCTGCAAGGGGTCCCGGCTCAGACTTTCAGTAATCTCAATTTCCAGATCACCCGACTCCAGACAGTATTTTTCAACCACCTCTGTTACCTTGTCAGAGAACCCGGGAGAGCTGAAATGGCTGGAGGAAATGTTAATCGCAGTAACCAGCTGTAAACCTGCATCTTTCCACTGCCTCGACTGGGCGGCGGCTTCTTCCAGCACCCAGATTCCAATATCATTAATCAGTCCCACCCGTTCAGCGGCGGGAATAAACTGGTCGGGTCTGATCTGACCTTTTTTAGGATGAAACCAACGAATCAGCGCCTCAACCCCGACCAGGTCACCGGTCTTCAGACACACTTTTGGCTGATACCATAGTTCGAATTGCTGTTCTGACAGCGCTACTTTCAGATCAGCTTCCATCTGAAAACGCTCTTCCGCCTCGCGGGTCATTTCTGCATCATAAAATGCAAAGCAATGTTTACCGCTCTGCTTGGCAGAGTACATGGCAGTGTCCGCCGCCCGCAGCAACGAGTTAAAGTCCTGACCATCGTCAGGGTAAACCGCAATGCCGATACTTAGGCGGGGGGAACAGTCCTGATTACCCAGCCGGATGGGGGTATTGTTCATATTGAGACAACGTTCAGCTGCTCTGGCGACCGCAGTCCCCTCTTCAAGATCGTTCAGCACTATACAGAATTCATCACCACCCAGCCGGGCGACAAAATCATCGGCCCGTACAACCTGCAGCAGACGACGGGAAAATTCTTTCAGATACTCATCCCCTGCCTCATGCCCCAGGGTATCATTGATTTCCTTAAAACCATCCAGATCGATGAAAAACACCGCCATCTGAAGGGAATTGCGTGCTGCATGGCTGAGCTCCTGACTCAGGTGCTGGCGAAGATGAGCTCGGTTGGCAAGCCCCGTCAATTCATCAAAATACGCCATGTCATAGATCTTTTCTTCCGCCAGCCGGATCTGCGAGACATCAAGAAAGGTACCCAGCAGAAGGTAATTCCCGGAGGCATCGACAATTCTGTTGATCACGACATTATACGTTTGCCAGTGGTTATTAGTCTGATCTTTAAACCTGAAGTCGGTCCGGCATTCCTCACCGGTTTTCATCACCTCTGCCGCGACCGCTTTGAGTCGCGCTGTTTCACTCTCTTCCAGATTATCCCAGACCTGCTCGGCGGGGACCTGCTGGTCGTCCAGCTGAAATATCCGTTGCAGGTTGCGCGAAAGCTGAAAATCTTCCTCTGACGGATTCCAGCGGAAGTAACCGACACCAGCTGCCTTTTCCGTTGCCGACAGAATCTGAAACAAATCATGCTCTGCATCGAACCTGAGCCCTACCAGTTCTGACAACATGGTGGCGTTGCGGCGGGAGGACAGTACCGAGACGCAGGAAAATATGACGTAGGAAACAAGCAGTGGCAGAGCCCATGATTCCTCAGCAGTCAACATTCTGATGATCACAGCTGAGGTGATAATGCCCTGGTAACAGATCAGAATTCGTTGCACAGAGGCCAGACTCGCCGCCGAGACGGAGGCAATGCCCAGCATACACAGCACCAGCAGTATTTTACCCGGTTCATCAACAGGGTAAATCAGGTACAGCGAAGATGCCCAACCCAGCGCGGCCAGATAGCTGGCGATTTCGAAGTGCGCCAGCCAGTGCTTATGCTGGCGCAGTTCCGCTGGCTTATTGAGGTAAACGACTCCCAATACCCAGCGATATGCATAAATGCTGATCATCACTGCCAGCCAGCCGAAGCCATGCGGTAAAGGTGACGTTCCGGCGACTACAAACAGCACCATGACCGCCGCAAATATGCCCATTGGCGCACTGGTTTTCAGGGCCGCGAACAACTGATCTATCTGGCTTCTGACAACCACGTCGGTACGCCCTGCATCCAGGAGGGTGTGGGTTTGATTTGTGTGGGGCTCGCTCATTCATTCAGTATAGACAGGATTCAGAGATTGCCTCTTTACAGCTGGCATACCGATGACAATACTGCACAGAGGAATGGATTCCGGAACTATAAAATGGCAATCGCTGATGCCCTCGCACTGGCGCTGGTATTTTTTATCCTCACCTGCGGCGTACTCTACTTTGATGCCCCACAGAAGGGTGTCAGATATGTCGTTGCCGGGTGGTTCGCACTGCTGCTGGCTGTTACTGGCGCAGCAGATCCTACTCCGCTCAGCCTGCAGGCGTTTATGTTTGCTGTCCCCAGAACCCTGGTGCCGATTCTGTTCTGGTTCTCGTCCCTGGCCTACCGCGGTAACAAGCCTGATCACCGTTACCTGCTGCCCGGGCTGATTGTCGGGCTGACTATGTGGCTTGCACCCGGGTGGCAGCTGGACACTCTCGGCCTCAGCCTTGCAGGGCCATTCAACCTGCTGATCTTTTCCATGGCTGGCTGGGTTCTGGTCCGGCCGGACCCCAAAGTTCACCCAACCCGGATCGAATATGCTCTGGCAATGACCTATGCCGGTCTGGGTGTCCATACCTGCTGGGGCGCGCTCGCCCGGGCGCAAAGCTGGAATATGGACTATTACCTGCTGGTGTGGGCCGCACTGGCTGCAGTCATCGCTGCCCTGCAGATTGGTACGTTCCTGACCAACTACTACGAAACCGGCGAGTCGCTCAGACGCAGCCACGCGGAGGCCAGACACCGTATCCGCCGCATGGGTTCCAGGCTCGAGGCTATCGTCTCAAATTCCAGCGAACTGATTCTGGAACTCACCCTCGAAGGCGATATTCTCTATGCCAGTCCCAACGTAGAAAGGATCACCGGTTATACTCAGGAAGAACTGCTTGGCAGAAACCTGTTTGAGGCCATGCACCAGGATGACTTAAACAGAATTCCGGAATGGACCAGGAACGCAGAAGCCGGCGTCGTACGCCTGAACCCAGCCATCAGAATCAGAAACAAGGCTGGCGAGTGGCGCTGGTTTGAGAGCACCAGCACCCGGTATTTACATGAGGATGGCGAAATGCGCGCTGTGGTCACCGGGCGGGATATCAGTCTGTTATTGAACCAGACCCGCGATATGCTGATATTAAAAACCCGCTTCGACACCTTATCCAGACGGTCACTGGCTATGATCTTTGAATTCGATGCCGGGGGTCGGCTGACTTACATGAGCCCGGCAGCGGTGGACTTCACCGGCTATGAAGAAGCCCCATGGCTGGGCAGGTCCTACCGGGAGTTGGCCCGGCACCTGCGCATGACCCCACACCACGATCTGCCCACTGTGCCCGGTCTGATCAGGGGCTTTCAGTCTGAAGACGGTAACCTGATGACTCAGAAAATTACCACGGCCAGCGGGGCGACCCGCTATATTGAGGCAGATACCAGCACGCACACACTGTATGGCCAGCACCAGCGAATACTGGTGGTCGTACGCGATGTCAGCGAACGGGTAGCCATGGAGCAGGTGATTCAGAAGAACCGTTTTATGAACACTCTGGGCACCATCGCCAGCGGCGTCGCCCATGACTTCAATAATCTGCTGGCGATCATTCTGGGCTATACAGAGCTGTCACAGCAGGAACTCGAAGCCGGCCAGGTTCGTCACCTGAAAGATCGTTTAGCCGTTATTAATTCAGCCGGCACCCAGGCCAGCGGCCTGACAGCCGAACTACTGACCTATGCAGGAAAAGGCACATTTAATAAGGTGGATCTGGACCTGAGGGCGCTGCTACAGGAAGCGGAAACACTGCTTCGCGCCAATACTGATGATGAAGTTAATCTCACCATCCAGGCACCTGAGCATCCGGTGATAATCTCCGCAGATCCGGT
>JAGRIO010000153.1 GCA_020443225.1 Pseudomonadales bacterium | reverse complement strand
ACCATGGTGACACCGGTGATTTCAAAGGTGTCGCCGTTAGAAGTACCGCTGGCAACTGTAATAGTGACATTACCTGAGGTAGCGGTTGCGTCAGTTACAGTAACAACGCCACCTTCAACTGCCAGAGTGCCGGTTACGCCATCAGTCGCATCTGTATCGGTTGCACCGCCTGAAGCGAAAGCATCTTTGGCAGCAGCGTCGAGCAGATTAAATGCTGCAGTAGCATCAGCAGAAGTCAGGAGACGGACTGCTTCAAGCTCAGTTGCAAAGACTTCTGTTTCACCAGCGCCTGTGACACCAAAGCCCGCTGCACCCGTGGTAGCAACAATATTGGTGATAACGTCAGAGATGCTGCCAACCAGCGTCTTGGTCAGGTCTGCAGGTTCAGTGCTGCCAGGTGCCGGTGGCTTGGCAATAACTGCTACACTATCACCTTGATTGGTCAGTGTAGCCGCGTTGCTGTTGGCGTTGCTGATCGCGTTCGCGATAGCGGCATTGGTACCACCAGATTTTTCGTTAACAACAGCCAGTGCCTTGGCGACAGCGCTTGCAATTCGGCCAAGGTTGGTGCCTGTACCGGTGATGTTACCGTTGGCATCAACTGAAACACTCGCCTTGATTCGGGCGATAGCCGCAGAAACGCTCTCGTTGGCACCCTGATCAGCGATGATTGCAGCGGCGAACGAAGCCAGTGCCAGTCCCAGATCTGAAGCACCGGCAGTGTTGTCGGCAATGTTCGGGATAGTAATGGCGTTCAGGTCCTGACCGGCCAGGTTTACACCGGTGATTTGCTGAATAAGACCCAGTACAGCCGTGGTAGCAGTAGTTACGTCAGTCGCCGTCAGTGCAGAGGTTCCCGCTGCTGCCTTGGCAAAAGCAGCTGCCAGATCCGTTGCGGGGTTAACATTAATGTTAACAACCGGATCCGCGTTGGGATTGTCGGCAGGAATTTCCGAGATAATACCGCTCAGCTGGAAGTCAGCTGGCAACGTATAGGAAGTACCGAAAGCGGCAAAGGTACCATCACCAACCGGGCAGTCGTCAGTGGTATTGGCATTGTCGATATCGCAAACCATAGTTGCACCATTCCCCCCGGAAATAGTCACAATCAGTGGTGCAGTAATACCCGCATCGATTTCAGCCTGAGTGAAAATCAGACGGTAGCTACCATCAGCGTTGGTAGTAGTGCCGGATGCCAGACTGATATCTGCGCCACTGGCGTCGGTCACGGTGATATTACCACCAGAGATGACACCCTTAACTGCGCTACCGGTTGCACCGTTAGTTGGGGTTGGAAGAGAAACGCCGATGTCAGCAACACCGCCACCACCGCCACTGTCACAGCTAGCGATGAGTAGTATTGATGACAATAGTGCGATGTTTTGAAGAATCGACTTCATAAAATTGCTCCATAACTATTGCTATTCATTTTTTTCGACAGCCCGATCACGAGACTTGATGCCGTTCATCAGTACGAAAAGCACTCACGGAATTATAGTCCAGAAATCCGAGTTCGAAATCCTAACTTATTCACGTGGGTTCGAGAAGGGATTTTTGGCCCGGATTGAGGGTTTTTGGTTGTCGGTACAGGTAATCAGACCAATGGTCCAGTCCGTAACGACTCGTATTATGGCAGCTTTCACAGGATATGAAAGTGGCGAATGGCAGTATGTCTCTAAAATTGCGCCGTTCGTCATCAGGAATTGTTGATCCCGGTTGTGACTGCGGGAGTATTTCCCTGCAACTGCGCAACTGCCCTTGAGTTCCCGCCTTTACGGGATGGTCGGACACAGCTGTTTTACAGAGGGGCGGATTGCACCCGGACTTGTGAAACTCATTTCATTGAAGCTTTTTGTCGAATAAGGACGCTGGCTGGGTTTGAGAATCGTGGAGATATTATAACTATATGATGTTAAAGGGTTATTGGTCTTTCTCTTGTATTGCAAACTTGTGATCCTGTTCATATCTGGCGAGCAACTGCGCTGCATCCTCTGCCAGCTTGTCAAACTCAGCCTTTGTGAGACCCGGCGAGGAGAAGCGATAGCGGTAATGCAGCTTTACCAGCTCTGAAAGTTCGCTGAAAGCCATTCTGGTGATCCACTGCTGCGGAGCCTCGTGCTGCGGGCGCTGGAAGCCCGCAGCCTCCAGCGCAGCCTCAATGGCGAAATAGGGTGAGTCCTGCCCCTGAAGTTTGTCTCGCAGGCTGATATCGGCTGAACCGTTCCGGATATCTACCTGTTCGCTGGTAGTCAGGCGCCAGATCAGGATCGCCAGCAGAATCGCACCGGCAATATACAACCATATCTCGTAGTCTTCTTCCTGCAGCCCGGCCCACCACAACTGAAATTCAAACAGTCTGTTGGAAATATAGTCGGTTAAAAGTGTGACGGGCCCTGAGGTCTCCGCTTCTGCCTGAAACCAGATGTCCGGTGTGGTATCAAAGACTTGCCATCGACCGGCTATATAGCCAAGCGCCCAGGCATGGGCATGCCGCTGGCGTACCAGATACATATCAAGGTCTGCATCATATTCGCTGATGGCATAACCTACAGCGTAGCGAGCGGGAATACCCATTTTTCGCAATAGCAGCACGGTTGCGGTGGCGAAGTATTCGCAGTGCCCGGCCCGGGTATCCAGCAGAAAGCCTGCCAGCGGCGCAAGGGTCTGCTCAGGTTGCCAGAGGCTGTAGCTGAAGTTTGCGAACATTTCATTCAACAGGACGGACGGGTCTCGATTACTCTCAGCCAGGAAAGGTGAGGCGAAGGAGTTGATAGTTTCTGCAAATTCAGTCGGGATATGCAGGTCCAGGGCGCCTGGCGCGCCATTGATGCTACCCAACCCCGCGCCTAACCGGTAAAGGGGACTTGGTACAAGGCCCAGAGCCTGAACTGCGCCGAACTGGTTCATTCTCAGGTTTTGCGCTGGCAGGTCGGCAATCACTGTCAGGTTCTGTGGTACAGGAACCAGCGCAGTGTCGGTCGTGAATTCGCGATAAACGGTTAGTCTGGAAATGGGTTCAGCTGACTCACCAAATTGCCATTCAAAGTCATCGCTGTGAGCTATTTCCTGAAAATCGCTACTCAGAATCAACCATTCATTGTCACTGGGAAGGTCGTAACTTGCCTCTTGCAGCAGCCTGGGTGGTAAGCCGTCTGAATCAACTTTGACTCTGAACAGGATTCTGTCAGACAGCTTCAGTTTGCCGACGCTGCCCATAGCCGTTCTGCTGCGGGTGGGATCCGTTCTTTGCAGAATGAATTCAGACAACCACTGTTGTGCGCGATATTTGGCGGCCTGATGTAATTTGTGAAGGGCAGTGCCTGTAATGTTCGCGGTCAGAAATATCAGACTGGCGGTCAGTACAAGCACTGGTATCGGGTAGCGGCCCGGGCGCCCACGCCAGAACGCCAGCAGGACCAGCATTGCTGCAACAGGAAAATACCAGAGTATTGTCCGCGGGTTGGTGCCGGCTGAAAGCAGTGCCAGACCGAACAGCAGGGTGTTCATGTTCCATGACTGGGTGACAGGATGCTTCTGACGACGCAATGAATAGAACAACACGTCCAGTGGCATGCGTACCGTTGTACTGTAGGCGATGACGACTGTGAGGGGAAAGAAGATGATTGGCAGCCACTGTACCAGGGTCGTAACAAAGTGATACTCCCGGGCGTTCACAGTCAGGAAAACGATAGTGCCCGTGAGCCCGATGGCAGTAAGATCCGCGACCCGGTAAAAATCCTGACGCGTCAGATCCCAGCGTCTGGGCCACGCATGCCGGAGCTCCATCATCAGGGCCATGGGTATCGCGAACAGCCACTGATCAGTATTGAAACCCCAGAGCAGGAGTGACAAGCCCAGAAGTCCGCTGGTGTTCATACCGTGGTTAGCACCTTCGCTGTTGCCGTTCATAGCTTTGCCAGCCGCTCCTGCACCCGATCAAAGGGAATCAGTAACTCATCACCGTTGCTGCTCTCATTCGG
Source organism: Pseudomonadales bacterium (assembly GCA_020443225.1). Taxonomy (GTDB): domain Bacteria; phylum Pseudomonadota; class Gammaproteobacteria; order Pseudomonadales; family Azotimanducaceae; genus UBA4582. Next base: position 4,899 of record JAGRIO010000153.1, on the reverse strand, counting down.
CGACTGTCCGTCGCTGAACTCAAGGGTGATGGTGAACGTCCTGTGTGGAATTGCGAACCTCACGGGCTTTCTGGTGGTTTCAGCTTCTGATGCGTGACTTCTGATATAGATTAAGCCATCTGCCTCGCTGACTGCCTGCGCCGTGACTGCCCCAATCTCAGATTCCTGCAGACAGTGCCCGGCATTGGCTGGCAGAGCGCCCAGAAATCGCAGTTGCGCTGCCAGCCCCTGCCGGTCCGTGCCGTCGATATGTGTCATCTGGTCTGTAATGCAGATCAGGTCCCGGTGTAATGGGCTGTCTGATTCGTAGGCCAGCAGAGAGGCCGCAACGGAAATGGCAGCTTCCCTCAGCTCGGTGACCGGCCCGGCAGTATGCAGAATCACAAGGAACCGTTGCCGTTGCTGGTCGGCAAATTCCTTGACGACGGGACTGCCGCGCCGGGCAGTGGACAACCAGTGAATCCGGCGGATTGAATCACCTTCCTGATAGTCCCGCAGGGTTGTGAATTCTGCCGATTCGCCTGAAGTGCGGTTGCCCTGCCTGACCCCGCTGTCGCGGCCAGGTCTGGCGGGAAACCGGAAACTTGAGGGTATGGTGTACCGGGCTGGCAGAATCATCAGTTGTTGTGGATGATCGTGAATCTGAATGCCCTGGCGAATCCGGAACGGGTCAGGGTAGCGAACAGAGACCGATTCAAAAGTCACCAGCCCTCTTCTCAGTGGGGTAGTGTTAAGTTCGACGGCAATTGATGATCTGACAGGCACATCCGGTACATCAGCAGGCGCTACGTCGAGCCCGGTTTTTTCCCGTCGAAGCCACATGTAGCGATGGTATCCAATGTAGCGGTCCCAGAGGTTTCTGGAGGCCTCACCCGGTTCCCGCCGGGTCTGAAACTCCACGAGGCCGGGCACCCTGATCTGCGGATTGTCCTGAATCTCAAGGTCGGTTTCGGGCCGGTCGCCGGTATTGGTAATCCTTATCCTGTAGCTGAAGGGTTGTCCGGAGGTCACATACTCCGGAAGCTCCCGGCTCACACGAACCTGAGGTTGATAGAAACGCAGGGCAAGACGCGAGGCTACCACGATGACGAGCAGGAGTGCGAAGAACTGGTATACCAGCGACCGGTCGGTATCAATCCCCAGTGCACCGGCAACCAACATGCCTGCAAACACGAGCTGTCCTCTGTCGGTGGTACGCCGGGTTCGCCCGTTGTGCCTGAGCGACCAGCGTTGATAGGCGCGAAACAACCGGTTTCTGAACACAGGTGTCAGGCGGGAATGGGGGTTGATTCAATAATCTCCTGAACCACCCGGTTTCTCGTTACCCCGGAAAATCCGGCATCAGTGTTGAGAGCCAGCCGGTGAGCAAGCACCGGCGTCGCCAGTTCCTGCACCGTGGCAGGGAGCACAAAGGATTCACCCCTGATCAGAGAAATCGCCTGCGCCAGCTTCATCAGGGTAATTGATGCTCTGGGGCTCGCTCCCAGCGCAAGCTGTGGGTGGCTCCTTGTTTGCCTCACTAACTCTATAATGTAACGCTTCACTTCTTCGCTGATATCGGTAGCGCTGATCTGTCTGCGAATTGCCAGAACCTGCTCACCACCCAGAACAGCACTCAGGTGGTCCAGAGGATGACCCTGCATCTGAGCATTCAGAATCCGCAGCTCTTCTTCCGGTCCGACATAGCCCAGACTGAATTGCATGGCGAAGCGGTCCATCTGTGCTTCGGGTAGTGGATAGGTACCCTGAAACTCCAGTGGATTCTGGGTAGCGATGACGAAAAACAGTTCATCCAGGGTACGCCTTTCGCCTTCGATGCTGACCTGATGTTCCGCCATGGCCTCCAACAGAGCAGACTGGGTGCGAGGTGATGCGCGGTTTATCTCATCTGCCAGAAGAATTTGCGTGAACAGAGGGCCTTCTCTGAAGCTGAAGCTCTGACTGGCCTGATTGTAAACCGAGACCCCGATAATATCGGATGGCAACAGATCCGGGGTGAACTGAATGCGTTTGAAACCGGCGGCAATGGACATCGCCAGAGCCTTGGCAAGGGTCGTTTTGCCCGTGCCTGGCACATCTTCAAGCAGCAGGTGACCGCCGGTAAAGAAGGCTGCCAGCAACCAGTCCAGCTTGTTGGTGTCCGTTGTGACAACGGAACCAATATTGCTTCGCAAGGTGGCAACATCATGTTGGCAACGAACGGGATCCAACTCTGAGATCAAAGACATCAATATTCCTGAGGGCTGGTGATCCGGTGAAATCACGCGGGCGTATACCGGACAGTTTGGATTAGATAGCGTGAGTAGGTATGATCACAGCCAGTAGAAAATCAGTCAATGAGAAGAAGGTTCTGATGCTGGCAGAGACCAGTCCGGACTATTGGAGTGAGTTGCTTGTAAAAGTCGGTTCCGCGAAAGATCGCGAAGCCTTCTCGCAGCTTTTCGAGCACTTTGCGCCGCTGGTCAAAGGTTTTCTGATGAAAGGCTCATCGCTGGATCCCGAGCAGGCTGAAGAGCTGGTTCAGGAAACCATGATCAAGGTTTGGCGCAAGGCGGCAAGTTTCCGTAAGGACAAGTCCGCTGCATCAACCTGGATATATACCATAGCCCGTAATTCCAGAATCGACTGGATCCGCAAAGAAGTCAGGAACTCGCGGGAACTGTCGGCTGATGATATTTATGAGACGGCAGAAGACAATCCCTCCTATTCCTCCCTGTTGCGGGTACGGAATCAGAAAAGTATTCGGGAAAATCTTGACCAGCTCCCCCAGGAACAGCTGGAAGTGATAGGTAAAATCTACTTCGAAGGCAAATCTCACAGTGAGGTGGCTGAAGAGCTGTCACTGCCGTTAGGTACAGTTAAATCAAGAATCAGGCTCGCCCTGAGTCGTATGCAATTGAAGTTAGGGCAGGCGGAGCCGGCCGGAAGTGAGGTTGGTTGATGAGTGATATCAATTTTCATCCTGATACACATTTGTTGATGGACTACAGTTCAGGTTCCCTTGACCGGGCGCTTTCTATTTCTGTGGCTGTGCATCTGCACTTCTGCAAGGAGTGTAAGGAAAGAAGCCTTAGTCTGAGTGATATCGGTGGGCAGCTGTTGTCTGAAGTTGAGCCTGCCAGCGTGCTTTCAGATACGCTGCGAATTGTACTGTCCAGAATTGAAGACCCTGAATATGGCGGTGAAAGTAGATCGTCCGGATCCTTTTCAACTGCCAGTGAATCTGAGACTTTGCCACCGCTGGTTAAAAGATTATTACCCGAGCAAGGCCCTGACTGGAAGTTTCTGTCACCTTCCCTGCGGGTTGCGAAGCTCGCGGTGGGTGAGCAGTTTAAGGAAGTCGCCCTGCACAAAATTAAAGCCGGGGGCAAGACGCCTACCCATGACCACCGTGGTCAGGAAATCACGGTCGTGCTGAAGGGGAGCTTTTCCGATGATAACGGCGTTTATCATGAGGGAGACTTTTTGCTGAAAGAGCCAGGGGATATTCACACCCCGGTTGCGACTGCGAATGAAGAGTGTATCTGCCTGTCTGTGCTGGCCGCACCTATTCGGATGGTCGGTGGCTTCAAGCGATTGCTGAATCCTTTCCTGTCATTTTCTCCAGCCTGACTTTAACTTCAGGTTATATTGGGGTTCAATGCCTGACAGGCTCATTACTGTCAGGAGAACCCCATGACGCCGACCGAACTTATTCTGGAATTCAATCAGGCCTGGGCCTCGCTCGATGCCGGCAAAATAGCGGCCTATTTCACGGAAGACGGTATTTATCACAATATGCCCAGCGATCCCGTACAGGGGCGGGATAATATCGAAAAATTCATTGCAGCCTTTGCTGCGAACTGGACCAGAACCGAGTTTGAAATTCTGAATATCACTGCCCATGGTTCTCTGGTCTTTGCAGAACGCATCGACAGGACAATGGTAGGTGATAAAGCTGTAAATCTGCCCTGTGTCGGTGTTTACGAGACAGAAGACAACAAAATCAGGGTCTGGCGGGATTACTTTGACCTCGGTACCTATATCAAAGCAGTCAGCTAAAAGGACTGTCAGGCGATTAGCGGCCACACCCTTTTGCAGGGCTGTTGAATTGCTGACTTATTCCGCGAGATGACAGGCGATCAGATGATCCTGCTGGATAGAGGAGGGTTTCAGCAAAGGCGATTCATGGCGGCAGCTGTCTTGCATCTTCGGACACCGCGGGTGGAAGGTGCAACCGCTGGGGGGCGCGATAGGCGAGGGTACATCCCCTGAGATGACCTGTCGGGTAACTTCACGATGGGGATCCGGAACAGGGATAGCGGAAATCAGAGACTGAGTGTATGGATGCTCCGGATTTCGGTATATCGAGCTTCCGTCACCTTTCTCTACGATTCGCCCGAGGTACATGATCGCGATGTTGTCTGAGATATGTTTGACCACCGCCAGATCATGGGCAATGAACAGATAGGCGAGGTTGAACTCGCGCTGCAGGTCTACGAGCAAATTGAGAATCTGACTCTGAATCGAGACATCCAGTGCAGAGACGGGTTCATCACAAATAATCAGTTGCGGGTTCAGCGCTATCGAGCGCGCTATCCCGATACGCTGACGCTGACCGCCGGAAAATTCGAAAGGGTAGCGGCTGGCTGAGCGGGCTGGCAATCCCACGGTGTCCAGCAATTTGCGCACCCGGTTGGCGCGTTCGGCCTTGTCACCCATCTTATGGATGATGAGTGGTTCTTCCAGAATCTCACCCACAGTATGACGTGAATTCAGAGATTCCATCGGGTCCTGGAAAATCATCTGAATATTCTGGCGGTATGGCAGCAGCTGCTTGTTACTCAGATGGGCAATATCATCGCCCTTAAAGGAAATGACACCTTCCGTGGGTTCATATAGCCGGGCAATGCAGCGCCC
>JAGRIO010000152.1 GCA_020443225.1 Pseudomonadales bacterium | reverse complement strand
GCGCCGCAGTGTACCACCAAAGTGCTGCAGCAACTGTCCCAGCTTTTCGTCGCTTTCCAGCGTCGCGATCGCAACTGCCAGCCGGTCTGACCGACGGCGACGCTCAATGTCGTCCGGAGTTTCGCCTCTGACAGCGCCAATTTCTACATCTACCTTGATGGACTCGCCCAGCAAATCTGAGATCGCTCTGGCCATGCGATTTCGATGGGTATCGTTCCAGATACTGCCATGACTCTCGCGCAGACACAGCTGCCAGCGCTGACCTTCCCTGTGCTTCAACTCACAATTCGCCGCAATGGACTGGGTCACACCTGACATACCTGCCCGGGTCACAATGTCTGCCCAGAACTCAGCCTGTGGGGAAAAAGGCGCGCCTGGCACTGGTCCTGTCGGCGTCGCGGCAGGCGCCTTCAGCTCACGAGCCGGGCCTGACTGACTGATATCCATTGGTCGGGGATTTTCGGTTTGCTGTGCTGGCTGGCTGATACCACCCTTATTGTTCAGTGCCGTTGATTGTGCTCCCGGTGCTGGCGCCTGGACAGGCTCAGCGGCAGTCTGCGCCGGTGCCCCGGACTTTGCGACAGTCAAAGCTGCGGAGGGAGGCTCATGTCCCGGCGAGGTAGCCGGGACAGATTCAGGCTTTTTTACAGTGTCAGCTCCCCCAGCCGGCGGGGTGGCAGGTGGTCCGGAATCCGCAACTCCGGATACATCGCGGGCTGAGGCTGTGCGCTCTGCATTGGGAACAAATGACAGCATGCGCAGCAATACCATTTCGAAACCGCTGCGAGCGTCTGGTGCCAGCGGCAGATCACGCTGCCCGATCAGACCAATCTGGTAGTACAACTGCACTTCTTCACGGCCCAGCGCCTGGGCCAGCCCCAGAACCTGTTCACGGTCTCCCTGGCTGTTATCAATGCCCTCAGGGACAGCCTGGGCGACCGCAACCCGATGTAACAACGACAACAAATCGGCCAGCAAACCCTGATAATCCGGCGCAAATTCACTCATTCGCCGAACCTTGTCGAGCACTCTGGCGGCATCACGCTCAATCAGACCTTGAAGCAGCTCATAGATCTCGAGCTGATCAATCGCGCCCAGCATGGAACGAACTTCAGCATCCAGCACCTTCTGGTTACCGAATGATATCGCCTGATCCGTGAGGCTCAGCGCATCGCGCATACTACCGTCTGCGGCGCGGCCAAGTTGCCACAAGGCGTTCTCTTCAAACGGAATGTTCTCTTTTTCCAGAATCAGGGCCAGATGCCGGACAACCCGCTCTGGCGAAAGATTCTTCAGGTTGAACTGCAAACAGCGGGACAGCACCGTAATCGGTAATTTTTTCGGATCGGTCGTTGCCAGCAGAAACTTCACATGCTCTGGCGGTTCTTCAAGGGTTTTCAGCAGTGCATTGAAGCTGTGATTCGAAAACATGTGGACTTCGTCGATCAGATAGATCTTGAAGCGGTTATGGGTCGGCATGTACTGCACGTTATCCAGTAGCTCGCGGGTCTCATCTACCCGGGTTCTGGATGCGGCATCCACCTCAATCAGGTCAACACTGCGCCCCTGGGCAATTTCCTGGCAACTGCTGCACACACCGCATGGGGTAGATGTAATCCCGGTTTCACAATTCAGGCACTTAGCCAGAATTCTGGCAATAGTGGTCTTGCCAGTACCACGGGTACCGGTGAACAGATAGGCGTGGTGCAGCCGGTTCTGTTCCAGTGCGTTCTCCAGCGCCTGCCGCACATGCTCCTGCCCTTCGAGCTCCGCGAAGTTAGAGGGGCGGTATTTGCGTGCAAGGACCTGATAACTCATGAACAGCAATCTGAACGAATGACCCGTGATTGTACGGCTTCTCGACCGACTTATCACTATCGCAGGGGAGATCCGCGGAGTGCGGGTCAGGGCTGGATTTTCACCAGCCTTCCTCGCTAAAGTGCGGGTCCCAGTATTGTTGAAACCACCACAGAGGCAAGTCAGCAATGATTAAGATCGGACATCGGGGCGCCTGCGGCTACGCACCAGAGAACACCCTGAAAGCGTTTGAGCTGGCTATCAGTATGGGCTGCTCTGTGGTTGAACTCGACGTTCATGTGATTCAGGGTGAACTGCTGGTCATTCATGATGAATCGCTGGAGCGCACAACCAACGGGCTCGGATTACTGACAGAACATACCCTCGAATATCTGCGTCAGCTGGATGCAGGTGAAGGTGAGCAGATACCCACGTTGCGCGAAGTGATTGAACTGATTGATCACCGGGCTGAGATCAATATTGAGCTGAAGGGTCCGGACACTGCCGTGCCAGTAAACAGCCTGCTGCTTGAACTTTGTGCCCGTGGCTGGTCTGCTTCGGAGTTCATCCTGTCGTCATTCAATCATCAGGAACTCGCGCTGGGCGAGCCACAGTTCAGACGCGGCGCCCTGTTTCACTATGAAAGTGAGCACTACTTCGAAGTGACCAGTCGTCTGCAGGCCTGGTCGCTGAATCTGTCCCTTGGCATCGTTAATCAGCAGGTCGTAGACAGTGCCCATGAGAAAGGACTGAAGGTCTGTGTCTACACGGTCAATGAACCCGAAGATATTCAGCGCATGCGGGTCATGGGCGTCGACGCGATTTTTACGAATTATCCCGACCGACTGTAAATCACAACAGGAGAACCCGATGGCACAGGTTGATGTTCGTTCAGCCAAGAAATCAGAGCAGCCTGTTGTCGAGGCTTTGCTGCAACTTTATCTCTACGATTTCACAGAGTTTGAGAACCTGCCGATAAACGACCGGGGCCGGTTCGACTACCCCTATCTGCCTCATTACTGGGAAGACCCGTCGCGCTACCCATTTCTGTTTCGTCATGATGGCAAACTATCGGGCTTCGCCTTGCTGAGATACGACACTGATCCTGTCAATGGCCAGCAAACTATGGAAATGGCAGAGTTTTTCGTGCTGAAGAACCAACGTCGCCAGGGCATTGGTGAGGCGGCGGCAAGGCGATTATTTGATCTTTTTCCCGGTAAATGGGTAGTCCGGGTACTGAAGAGCAATCGCGCTGCCTACTCCTTCTGGAAACAGCTGATCAGTGCCTATACCAAAGATCAGTTTATGGAATCTGACAATCAGGCACTGGTGGGTGGCAGCTATGAATTTTCCTTTGAATCACAGACCGATATGGAAATGCCCGAGGACCTGGATATCGACATTCTGGACTACTGAGTCAGACGACTATGCCAGACGATCTATCTCCTGTTTCAGCTGAGATTTCTCGTCAGTCACAATGGCTTCCAGAACTTCCACCCGTTTGCGGGTTTCCAGCAGTTCCTGCTCATGATCTGCCAGATCTTCCTCAAGTGCCTCTAAACGAGCTACCAGGGATTTACTACCACCCTGTTTAGCAGCTTTGATGATCTGTACGACACCATTGGTAACCAGTGCGATGCCCCCTAAAATGATCGCTGCAACCCAAACCCCGCTCATAGTAAATTCCCCTGTTTGCTTTGTCGTGGCTGTCGACGATTTCGCTGCAGCCTGCCCATTCCCGAGATTACTTTGGATATTTCCGGAAATCCGTCATAACTGACTGATCCCTTGCCGCTGACCCGGACCGAAAGATAATCGCTGACAGCGATATTCGCGCTGCCTTCACCTTCAACCACCAGATCCGCAAAATCACTGACCAGACCGGTCGCGAGATACTCACCCTTTCCCTGCAGAGACAATTGCTGGCTTTCCACATCACCTGCCACCGAAACCCTGCCCTGCCCCTGCAGATTCACCTTCAGCTTGTCAGCGGTCAGATGCTCCACTCTGATGCTGCCTCTGCCAGACATTCGCAGCGACAGCTCGTCGGTATCAAGATCAGGAATGATGGCCCGACCGGTGCCTAACAGATTCAGTGCGGTGAGATCACTAAGCCGTAACTCATAGGCTACCACTTCCCGATAGGCTCGCAATTCAGCGACCGGCGCATGGTTCAGCCCGATGATAAGTCTGTTGCCCTGCTGCTGGCAGACCATTTGCGCCATCACATACTGAGGTGCATGAATCGTCAGCGTATTGTGCTTCGACTGGATGATCTTCAGAATGCCGGGACCGCCGAATCTGACTCGCTGAACACCGGCAACATCCTTCACAGCGATTGTCACTGATCCTCTCCCGATATCTTGCGCAGCTCTCTCTGCAGTTCAAACTGTGACGATGTCACGTGGGTTTCCATCTGACGAACCCGGTCCTCTATGTCAGCAAACCTGCGCTTCGCTTCCCGTAACGCCTGAGCATTGCTCATCTCACTGTTGGGTGAGGCACGATGTCGTTTGGCGTATCCGGAAGAGCTTTGCCCGTCGTTGCCAGCATGACGTTCATCGTCAGTCATTTCACTCTCCTCGGCATACTTGTCAGTGACCTTACGATAATAAGGTTTGTCATCCATCAGAAAATACAGGATGAAATACACGGGTACTGCCAGAGATGGCAAGAACACCAAACCAAGGACAGCAACAAGCCTTACCTGCCAGGTCTCTACCCAGAAATAATCAGCCAGACCAGCACAAACACCACACACCTTCCCGGCTTCCTTATCCCGGTAAAGCCCACGGTTCCGACGGAACCTGGCCCGCAGTCCGCTGCTTCTGCGGTGCCTGCTCCGGTGCCCGCTCATTGACTCGTAACTGCTGCGGCGACTCCCGCCGGCTTCACTGCGACGATTACGCTCACGGTGCCGGGCTTCGTCAGCTTCATCATAGTCAGCTGTTCCGGTCATCTCTTCATCCTCGCCATAGGACCCGTACATATCCCCGTTGTAGTCGTCCTTGTCTCCGAACCAGTCCTTTGTATCTCCCAACCAGCCTTCAGCCTTGCGGGTCCATTTGTCGGCGATGCGGTCAACATAGTCTTCGACCGAACCTTCCAGGTCCCTTGCTCTGGGACTGCTGCGGTGCCGGCTACGCTCTGCCCGTTCAGACAACCGTGCGGCTCTTTCTTCGGCACGTTTTGCCTGCTCGGCCCGGCGTTTCGCCCGTTGCTCTGCTCTTTCTGCAAGTCGCTTGGCGCGTCGCATCTCACGTTCGGCCTCACGTTGTTCTCTGTCCGACCTGCTCACGATTTACCCCTTATTCTGTATCCGACTTCGCTTATGATTTACGCCTGAGAGCGCTTTTCACGCCATCCCGGACTTTCAACATCGAGAATAGATTCCAGCGTCTCGATTCGGGCAGCCATTTTGTTAGCTACTTCTATCATCTCTTCGAGCTCCGCCCGTTCCCCGGTGGTCAGGCCATTTTCAATTCTGGCCTTGGACCGGTAGTGAAAGATGATCCAGATAGGTGCAACCACGACCAGAAAAACCACCACCGGCACAAAGAATGCTACGACTATACCTTCCATATCTGCTCCTTATGGTCTTGTGATGTCAGGTCGGTTACTTGTCGCTGGCGGCGTCTGCTGCCGATTCAGTTGCAGGGCTGCTCATTCTGGCTTTCAGCCGCGCCAGTTCTTCATCTACCCGCTCATCGGCTTCGAGTTCAGCAATTTCATCTGACAGGGTTTTCTGCCCCAGGTCATAAGCCTCAACCTCGCCTTCAAGGTCGTCAATCCGTCGCTCATACCGTTCGAAGCGACTCATCGCTTCTTCAATATTCACATCATGCAACTGGCGCTTCACACCCATGCGTGACTGAGCAGTCTTACCTCTGACAATCAGCGCTTTCTGACGGGCTTTCGCATCAACAAGCTTCTGCTGTAACTGAGCAATGTCTTCTGACAGCTTCTGCAGATTGTCATCAATCATCTCAAGATCTGATTCAATCTCGCTGGCAGCCTCCAGCGCACTGGTTTTCTCTTTCAGCGCTGCCCGTGCAAGGTCTTCACGAGCCTTGGACAATGCAATTTCTGCTTTGCGTTCCCATTCATCGGCTTCCTTCTGAATCCGAGTCGCCCGACGGCCCAGTTCTTTTTTGTCAGCGATCAGTTTGGCTGACTGAGTCCGGACTTCGACCAGCGTCTCTTCCATTTCTTGGATAATCAGGCGAACCATCTTTTCCGGATCTTCTGCCTTGTCGAGCAGCGAATTCAGGTTAGCGTTAATAATGTCTGTGAATCTGGAAAAAATACCCATAATACGAAACCTCGTGTTCAGTCGTTTCTGATCCGGTCCCAATGTCGCGTGGGAGCCATTGATCTGTTTTCACTGTTCTGCATTTCACGTTCCGTGCCAATCTTTAACCCGGTCCTGACAGCGTTCTATCTCATTGTTATTGAAAGACTTTTGTCTATCGTACAATTTCCTGTATGATCTTCGGCTCAAACAGATTTCCAATGTTTTAGCTAATTACGCCAACAATTGGTAATTTTCCCAATCAGGAACTGAATCATGGCAGAAGGACAGCGCGGCGACAGACTGCTCGGCGAATCTCCCGCATTTATGGAAGTGCTGGAACTGGTTTCACAGGTCGCCCCACTGGATAAACCCGTGCTGATTGTGGGTGAGCGTGGTACAGGTAAGGAGCTGATCGCTGCCCGACTGCATTACCTGTCACGTCGCTGGGATCAGGAATACGTCAAAATGAACTGTGCGGCCATCAGCGAGTCGCTGATGGAAACCGAATTGTTCGGTCACGAACAGGGCGCGTTTACCGGTGCACAGAAAAGTCACCGGGGCCGCTTTGAGCGGGCAGACAAGGGTTCATTGTTCCTGGATGAGCTGGCAACCACGTCACCGCTGGTACAGGAAAAGCTTCTGCGCATTATCGAATACGGCGAGTACGAACGGGTTGGCGGCAACAAGACTCTGGTAGCAGATGTCAGACTAATAGCCGCCACCAATGAAGATCTGCCAACCCTGGCCCGCAAAGGCAAATTCCGGGAAGACCTGCTGGACCGTCTGGCTTTTGATGTCATTACCCTGCCACCGCTCCGGTCACGTCCTGAAGATATCCTGATTCTCGCAGAACATTTCGCCGTAAAAATGGCCATGGATCTGGGCAGGGAGTATTTTCCCGGATTCAGCATGTCGGCGCGGAAGGTGCTGCGCAGCTATCACTGGCCCGGTAATATCCGGGAGCTGAAAAACGCCGTAGAACGAAGTGTCTATCGCAGTACAGATCCGGACCATCCTATCGATCTGATATCACTTGATCCGTTTGAATCACCCTACCGCCCCACGCGTCAGGGTGATCCGGCACCGGTTGTGAGAGAAACCAGCGACGAGACTGCGGCGCCATCACTGACACCCTCCGTGCCAGCAGTCGATGACTTTCCCATCGACTTCAGAAAGTCAGTTCAGGATTATGAGGTCGGGCTGATCAAGAGCGCCCTGGCTGCCAGCCAGTTCAACCAGAAGAAAACCGCCGATGCACTGGGCGTGACTTACCATCAGCTCAGGGGCTATCTCAAAAAATATGATTTGCTGGACAGCCCCTGAGTCATACTGTCAGGTGACGGTTATTCGCCGGTGAATACCGGCGTGCGTTTTTCCAGAATCGCATCAACAGCTTCGGCATGATCTCTGGTCTGATGCGCCAGCGCCTGAAGGGACGCAGACATCTCCAGCAAAGATGCCAGTTGCGCATGCTGACCTTCCTGCAACAACTTCTTGGTCATTCTCAGTGCCGACGGTGGATTCGCTGCGACCCGTGCAGCCAGTTCATGCGCCGCTTCCAGCAATTTTTCAGGTTCAACAACCCGCGACACCATCCCCCAGGCCAGCGCCGTCTGAGCGTTTACCGGTTCACCGGTAAAGGCCATTTCATTGGCCCGTGAAATACCGATCACCCGCGGCAGGAACCGGGCGCCCCCATCCCCGGGAATCAATCCGACCTTAACGAAACTTTCAGCAAAAATGGCTTTCTCTGAGGCAATCCGCATATCGCACATCATAGCCAGGTCACAACCTGCCCCGATAGCAGGCCCGTTTACTGCAGCGATAATGGGGACTTCGAGATGGTAAACGGCCAGTGGAATTCGCTGAATACCATTTCTGTAGCCATCCCGGATTTCCGTTGGCGTGCCCCCAAACATGCCTTTCTTGTCTTTCATATCCTTGACGTTCCCACCAGAAGAAAACGCACTGCCAGCTCCGGTCAGTACGGCGACGCGCACGGATTTATCGGCATTGATACGGGCACAGGCCGCCTCAATAGCATCGACCATCTCATCTTCAGATATGGCATTGCGGGTTTCATGCTTATTAAGCGTGAGCGTGACGATGCTGTCGTGTTGTTCATAGAGTACGGGACCGGACATGGATTCTCCTGCTGTGGCCAAAAGGTCAGAAACTATCACAGCAGCCACCTGAATTCAGCATCAGCACCTGCCCTCTCTTACTCTCACCGGGTCTTTCCGGCCCTTGACCCACAGGCAGACTCTCCGTGTTAATATCTCATCGCGGCTCAATCAGGAAACCGATGTGAAGAAACTTATTGCGACCTTAATGCTCGCCTTTCTGGTGTCTGCTCTGCCGGCAGTCAATGCCGCGCCGTTACATGATGAATTGCGGATGCGTAAAATTACCGGTCTGTTCGAGCTGATTGAGGAACGGCTGTCCTTAATGGATGAGGTCGCGGCGTATAAATTCCGCAACAAACTTGCCATTGAAGATCTTGACCGCGAAGCCGTTGTACTCGATAACGCCGCCCGGTCGGCACTGCGTTATGGTTTCACACCTGAATCATCCCGTTTCTTCTTTGCCATTCAGATAGAGGCCGCCAAGGAAATTCAGCGCTACTGGTTTCAGGAATGGTCAGCCGACAGACCATTTCCTGCAGACGTACCCTCCTTGAGTGAGGTTGTCAGACCCCGACTGACACGACTGGGCGATGCCATTGTCGAGAATATTGCCGCCACTTATCCTATTTACGACCGGTCACTGGCGAGCCAGTTTGTTCGCAGCGTGAATGTAG
>JAGRIO010000151.1 GCA_020443225.1 Pseudomonadales bacterium | reverse complement strand
GGCAAATCATCATGAGTCTGAAAAACGTAAACATCAGCCGCAGACACTTTGTGATTGGCTCGGCTTCTGCAGGTATGGGATTGTCACTGGGCCTGAGTTTACCTTTAGGCCTGCAGGCTGCAGATAAGCAGTCAGTACCCGAAGTCAATGCCTGGGTAGTTATCGCCCCTGACGATACAGTAACGATCAGAATCGCCCGCTCTGAGATGGGTCAGGGTACGCTGACAGGACTTGCTCAGATGGTCGCTGAAGAGCTGCAATGTGACTGGGACCGTGTGACAACAGAATATCCCACTCCGGGTGAAAACCTTCGCCGCGACCGGGTATGGAAAGATTTTTCTACCGGCGGCAGCCGTGGTATCAGAGGCAGCCACCAGTATGTGCGTGAAGGCGGGGCAGCAGCACGGGAAATGCTCATCGCTGCAGCCGCGAAGCAATGGCGGGTTGCAGCCACCGAATGCAGTGCGGCGAACAGCGTTATTACCCACGGACCCAGCGGCAGGACCACCACTTTCGGTAAGGTCGCGACTGCAGCCGCCAGCATGAGCCCACCCCAGCAGGTGACCCTGAAAGATCCGAAAGACTGGCAACTGATCGGGCAGCCAGTGAAGCGCCTCGATACCCGCGACAAACTCACCGGTAAGCAACAGTACAGCTCCGATATTCGACTGCCCGGCATGGTCAATGCAACGATCAGGGCCTGTCCTGTGCACGGCGGTAAACGGGTCTCTTTCAACGCAGAAAAGGCGCTGAAAATGCCCGGAGTTAAATCCGTCGTGCCGGTTGAAGATAACGCCGTGGCCGTTATCGCTGAGACTTTCTGGCAAGCAAAAATGGCAATGGATGCGGTCGAGATTGAGTGGGACAAGGGCGAGAATGGTAAGGTTTCCAGCGCCGATATAGACAAGATGCTGGAAGAAGGTCTCACAGCTGACACTGAGTTCGTCGGAAACAGCAATGGTGATTTTGCCAGCGCCATCAAGTCCGCAGCGAAGACTTACAGCGCCGACTACGGTTACCCTTTCCAGAACCACGCCACCATGGAACCCATGACAGCGACGGCAGTCTGGAACTCCGATCGCTGTGAAGTCTGGTGTCCGACCCAGAATGGTGAAGCGGCGCTGGCGGCAACTATCAGTGCTTCCGGGCTGGCACCAGAGCAATGTGAAGTCTACAAGATGCTGCTGGGGGGAGGTTTCGGCCGGCGTGGTGCAGCCGATTATGTTACCCAGGCTGTATTAATCGCGAAAACCATGCCCGGCACGCCAGTCAAACTCATCTGGACCCGGGAAGAAGATATGCTCCATGGCTTCTTCCACCCGGTAACCAAAGCCCGCCTGACTGCCGGCTTTGATGAACAGGGGGAACTGGACGCGCTGCATATCCGGATTTCTGGTCAGTCCATTCTGGCGGGTCTCTACCCAGAACGTCTGGGGGGAAATATGGACCCGGTTGTCTTTCAGGTCGTTGCCAAAGAAGGTGAACACGGCTTCTCTTACTCGGTTAACAATTTGCTGGTAGACCACGCCATGCGCAACCCGCACATTCGTCCGGGCTTCTGGCGCGGTGTGAATGCGAACCAGAATGCGATTTACGTGGAATGTTTTATGGACGAGCTAGCCCATGAAACGGGTCAGGACCCCCTGACCTTCCGCCGGAAACTGATGAAAGATCACCCGTTATCACTGGCCGTACTGAACAAAGTTGCAGATATGGCAGAGTGGGACAAACCTGCACCCCAGGGCAGATTCAGGGGATTGGCTGTGTGCAAGGCTTTTGACAGTTATGTGGCGGCCTGCGCAGAAGTCTCAGTCACCAACGGCACGCTTAAGATTCACAGAATCTTTGCTGCTACCGACCCGGGTTATGCGGTGAACCCTCAGCAGATTGAAGCGCAGGTCGCAGGTTCCTTTGTCTATGGTCTGTCTGCCATGTTGTACGGCGGCTGCACCGTGAAAGATGGGGAAATTGAGCAGCAGAATTTCCACACCTTCCCGTCCATGCGCATTGCTGAGATGCCTGAAGTTCAGGTGAGTGTCATGCCATCAGGTGGATTCTGGGGTGGTGTCGGAGAGCCAACCATTGCGGTCGCGGCCCCAGCAGTTCTGAATGCGATATTCGCTGCTACCGGTAAACGTATCAGGGATTTACCTCTGAAGAACCATAGCCTCGCCTGACCAGGCCGATGTGTTGTTGTGATTGTTGCCTGTTATTGTTGCCTGTGATTGTTAACTGCCTTCAGACACAGCAGGCTGGTCGCCCTGGCCCTGGCTGTTGAATCACATCACAGGTACGCAGACATAAAAAAACCGCTGACAGATCTGTTCTGGCAGCGGTTTTTTTCAGGTTGTAAGAACCAGGAGCCCTTCAGACTCAGCGCCCAGACTTAACGGCGCTGACGTTCTGCATCATCCCAGTTTGCACTCCATGCGATTGGCGGCATGCTGGCAAATGCTTCTTTCAGACGGGTATCCCAGCTTCTGCTGATTTCCCGCAGGTATTCGCTGGATTCTTCAAACCGGTAATGCCTTTCACTACTCATACTGTCACGCTCGTAGATCAGCACTTCAATAGGGGGGCCGACTGTCAGATTACTCTTGATAGTGGAATCCATAGACACAAGCCCGCAAAGCGCGGCGGTTTCTAACGAGCTTTCAGGGGCGATAATACGATCCAGAATAGGTTTACCATACTTACTTTCACCAATTTGCAGGAACGGCGTGTCGGTCGAGGTGGTGATGTGGTTGCCCTGTGGATAGATGAGGTAAGTATTGGGTTTCTGACCGGCTATCTGCCCGCCCAGAATAAACGAGGCTTCATAGTTCGCCCCGCCACTGGTGTGCTTACCCTGCTGATTGACACTGACTTCACCCACATAGTCTGCTGCCTCTTCAAGATGCGGCATCTTGTAGAGATTCTCACTGTTACCGAGCTTGATATCTTTTTTGATATGTGTGATCACGCCCTGAGTCGTAGCCAGGTTGCCCGCTGACAAGATGACAATGCGGCGATCTGTTCCGTCTCCGAAAATATGCATTTTTGAGTAGGTACTGACGTTATCCACACCCGCATTGGTTCGCGAGTCAGAGACAAAGCACAGTCCTGCATCAACAGAGATGGCAACACAATAAGTCATTTTAAATTCCGATTAACCTTCCGGCGCTGACAAGACCGGTTATTTCAGACGACAGTGCGCCTGCTCACATGGTTGCTGTGGAATTGGCTGACCCCAGAGAGCCGGCAAGATAAGTTTCAATCTTATCCTTAGCGACGTTGTCAGGATCACTGAACTGAATTCCAACACCTGGTGTATGAGGACTCTTTACTCCCTTCCTGGCAATCCATACCACCTTGCCTGCTACCGGGATCTTTTCTGATTCATCCATCAGGTTCAGGAGAATAAATACATCGTCACCAATTTCATATTCGGTACGATTGGCAATAAACAAGCCGCCGTTTTTGATAAATGGCATGTAATAATTGTGCAACACGACTTTATCCTTGATCGTCAAAGCGATCATGGTCTTCTTGGCGCCGCCTCTTGCTAATCTACCCATGAGAAATGCTCTTGGTCATCTGTGCTGAAATTCTGCCCTAAGGGCAATCATTCTACAAGCTGTCTGCATGCTATCAGCCTAGTTGGTTTTTCGGACAAATGCAGACAAATAAGCTTCCATCAACAGGGTTTCGTTTGGATTGGTCGTTCCACGAAGTGCCCTGAGTTCCTGCAGCGCCCGGTCATGCAGACCAAATAACTGATGCGAGGACCAGCGACGAGACAGCAGCTCAATGACCTGCAGGCAATCTGAATTAAGCACCGGACCCTGACCCGCGGCACCGCATCTGGCGACATCCTCCAGCAGACTGATCATCAGTTCCATCGCTTCTTCACTGCCTTGCTTAACAATCAGCGCCGCCAGATCCCACACCGGCACCTGGCCGTCAATCAGCTGCATGAGTCCTTTATAGAGGGTTTCTCGTCGTTCCAGAAAACCATCATCGACCCGTTCGACCACTGCCAGTGGTGCTCCACCGGCAATATTCAGCATCAGCTCCGGATCTGCACCGCCGGGTATCTGCTCCGCCAGCCAGGGCAGAGCCAGAGCTGGCGCGGGCAGGCTGAACTCAACCCGCTGGCATCGACTCAGAATCGTCGGTAACAGCCGCGCTGGCTTATCCGTCACCAGCATCAGAATCGTGTTACTGGCAGGTTCTTCGAGACACTTGAGCAATGCATTGGCCGCCTGGGTATTCATAGCTTCCGCCGGATGAATAATGGCCACCTTGTAGCCACTGCGCTGGGCAGTCTGGGTTGCCCAGTGAATCAGATCGCGTATCTGATCAACCACCAGTTGTTTCCTGTAATCCTTGCCATTTTCCCGAAGCTCACGTTTCACCACCCACAGATCCGGGTGGGAACCGGCTCTGAACAACAAACAGCCGGAGCATTCTCTGCACGCCCGTCCTCCGGCGGGTGCCTGACACAGCAGCAGACTGGCTATAGCACCAGCGAAAAGACGTTTTCCCAGATGTCCCGGACCACACAGCAACATGGCATGTGGCAACTTGTTGAGTTCAAGTAACTGCAGGATTTTATCCAGCTGTGGTTGTTGCCAGGGAAAGACATCAGCAACCGTATCTGCAACCGGAGTGAGATCTTCAGCCATGGGAACCAGATCCGAGTTCAGCAATAATACCGGCAATCGCTGCCTGAACCGTCTCCAGGGGCTGAGATGCATCGACGACACGGTAGCGAGGATGTCTGGTGGCGAGCTGCAGAAAACCTTCTCTGACCTTATCAAAGAACTTATCGCTCTCTGATTCAAACCGGTCTTTTTCGCCTCTGGCCGCTACCCGGTCGCGACCTCTGCCGACTGGTAAATCCAGTACCAGTGTCAAATCTGGCCGGAACGAACCAAGGCACAGGTTTTCGAGGGTTTCGATTGTCGCCAGGTCAAGTTCCCGGCCATATCCCTGATAAGCGTAGGTGGAGTCTGTAAACCGGTCACAGATGACCCATTTACCGGCTGCCAGCGCCGGCCGAATCAACGACTCAACATGTTGTTTACGGGCAGCAAACATCAGTAATAGCTCGGTCATGGCGTGCATATCTGACTCGGCTTTATCGAGCAGAATTGTTCTGATTCGCTCCGCCAGTGGTGTTCCTCCCGGTTCACGGGTAACGACACACGGTACATCCTGGCTTTCCAGCAGTTCGGCTATAAAATTCAGATTCGTTGATTTGCCAACGCCTTCGGCGCCTTCCAGCGTGATAAACCGCCCTTTCTGCAAGATTAACCCCACGATTGCTTTGTATCTGATTCAATGCCCGGTTCCAGCGTTGCTGGTCACTAAAGCAAACTGACCAGTGGTTATGGTCCCGGCGCACTCCGGTAATCCTCTACCCTACCATCTTTCTGGTAGCGAAGAACCGCCGCATTATGTTCTGCAAGAGTTTCCGAAAAATAGCTGCTGCCATCACCCCGGGCAACAAAATACAGATAGTCAGTCACTTCGGGATGCAGCACTGCACGCAGTGATGCCAGCCCCGGATTACAAATGGGCGTAGGCGGCAAACCCTGGATGACATAGGTATTAAATGGCGTTCTGGTCCGCAGATGGGTGCGGGTCAGATTGCCGTCAAAATTCTCCACCCCATAGATCACTGTCGGATCAGTCTGCAGTTTCATGCCCCGCTGCAGACGATTCAGAAATACTGACGCAATAGCTCCACGTTCCGTATGAAGGCCGGTTTCTTTCTCGACAATAGAAGCCAGAATCAGCGCCTCATAGGGCGTTTTCAACAAGGCACCCGGTGACCGGTTCTGCCACACATCCGCCAGCACAGCCTGCATCCGCTGCTGAGCCCGGCGCAGGATTTCGACATCAGATTCATTACGGGTGTATTGATAGGTATCGGGGAAAAACTGGCCCTCCGTTGCCTGTCCGGGCAGCCCAAGCCAGTCCATCAGCTCGGCATCTGTCATCGTAGGTAATGTCTGGGTAATGAGCGGCTGATTCTGCAGGTGTGTACGCCATTCGCTGAATCTCCAGCCTTCCGGGAACGTGATACTACGCTGAATCACCTCACCGCTGCGCAAATGGGCGAGTAACGTGATCAGATTCATATTTTCTGTAATCGCGTATTCACCTGCCTTGACGCTACCCTGCTGATGACTGAGACGAGCATAGAGACGGGCAAACATTACCGGTACATTAATGATGCGCTGCTCGTGCAGGTCATTGATCAGCCCTGTGAGGGACCTGCCCGCAGGCACCTGATAACTGATTTCCGGAGAGCCGAGATTTAGGTTACGGTGCGTCCAGTGCCAGGACAGCAGCCCTGAAAACAGAAGCACCAATACTGCCAAGGCACCCAATGCCCGTTTCACAAGGCCCCCAACTCAGCTTCGGTCAATTGCTGGCAATGCCGCGTGACCGGACCGGTACTAAACGTCCTCACCGGTCCGGCGGCATCACTGACACAGTTAACAGGATAAATCCCAAATACACTGTTACACATGAATACTTCCGTCGCTTGCAGCACATCCCCCAGTCTGGGGCGTGACACCCGGACCTTGCAGCGACTGATCAGCCAGTTACGAAGCACACCTTCAATACCTGCAAATGCCAGATCCGGGGTGTGTAACTGACCTGCCGCAACAAAAAACAGATTGCTGCGGGTACCTTCCACGGCGTACCCCTCTATATCCGTCATGACTCCTTCGGCGCAGTCGTCCGGGAGTTCAGCCGCTCCCAGCACCTGTTCTAGACGATTGAGATGCTTCATACCCGACAGCGCCGGATTCTTACCCAGCCGTGTTTCACACAAAAATACCCTGATACCTGACTGTGACATCAGGTCCCGGTCATAAGCGGAAACCTGAGTAATGAGGGTAGGCACTGAATCCGGGACCGGTTGGTAACCGCGACGCCCCACTCCTCTCGTCAGCGTCAGCTTTAAAACCGCATCACCCTGGACTTCTGAGATACGACTGTCAACCTGATGCTGGACTTCCGCCTCATTCAGATTGATTCCCAGCCGCCTGGCACCTGCAAACATTCGTTGCAGGTGGGCATCTTTCAGTACCGGCCCGGCTGGCAAAATACGGATAGTCTCAAACAGCCCATCACCGTAGCTAAGCCCCCGGTCTGCAACGGAGACCAGGCCTGGGGTGGCACTAGTGCTATGAATTACCGACAGAGACATAGTGACTGACTCCTGAAGCTTCAGGTCTCACAACCTGAGACCACAGGACCTAGACTTTGCGGAAAATCAGCGTTCCGTTGGTACCACCGAAGCCGAATGAATTAGATACTGCGACATTGACCGGCATGTTGCGCGCGGTATGGGGCACATAATCCAGATCACAGCCGTCGCCCGGGTTATCCAGATTGATGGTGGGCGGTACAACATCTCGCTGAACCGCCAGTGCTGTGATTACGGCTTCCACAGAACCCGCAGCGCCGAGCAAATGGCCAATCATCGATTTTGTTGAAGAAACAGCAACCTTACCTGCATCACTACCCATAACGGTCTTAATTGCCATGGTTTCAGCCACATCACCCAGCGGTGTAGAGGTACCGTGTGCGTTAATATAGTCGATCTCAGCGGCGTTAAGGCCGGCGTTAGCCAGCGCATTGTTCATTGACATAGCTGCGCCAGCGCCATTTTCTGACGGTGAGGTCATATGGCTGGCATCTGCACTCATGCCAAAACCAGCAATTTCACAATAGATTTTTGCACCGCGGGCGCGCGCGTGCTCATATTCTTCAAGCACCAGTACCGCCGAGCCATCACTGAGTACAAAACCATCGCGGTCCCTGTCCCAGGGCCGGCTGGCCAGTTCAGGTTCCTCGTTGCGGGTAGACAGTGCTTTCATGGCGGCAAATCCAGCCATGGTGGTTGGAGAGGTGGATTTTTCAGCACCACCTGCGAGCATCACGTCACAGTCGCCAGCGGCAATCATACGTGCTGCGAAGCCAATGTTATGAGTACCTGTGGTACAGGCAGTGGTGATAGCAATATTCGGCCCCTGCAAGCCATACATAATGGACAAATGGCCGGCGACCATATTGATAATGCAGGAGGGCACAAAGAACGGGGTGACTTTGCCCGGGCCGCGAGTGGTCACGATGTCGTGACAGGCCTCAATAGTGACGATGCCACCGATACCCGATCCGACGGCGACACCGATGCGATGGCGGTTCTCATCGGTGACTTCGAGACCTGAATCCTGCATCGCCTGAATACCGGTTACGAGTCCGTACTGGATGAAACCATCCATCCGACGGGCTTCTTTGGGAGAAATATATTCGGCGAGATCAAACTCTGGCACAGCACCACCAAAGCGAACCGGAAAACCTTCTGTATCAAACGCATTGATCGGTCCGATGCCGCTCTTACCAGCCACCAGGCCACTCCATGTTTCTTCCATGGAAGCACCCAACGGTGTAATCATCCCCATACCGGTTACAACAACTCGCCGATTATTCATACATGTCTCCCCCAGGGTGTGAAACAAAGTCCGGAAATCGCAGGATACAGCTAACCCTGATGGTCGCAATACATCGTTGCCGGATATATTTTCAGGAACGTCTGACTAATGCCTGATCAGGTCATGACAGGATGACAGCGCCATCAAAAGGTCAGGCGAAATCACTGCATCTTCGTGAACCTATGCTGGCGATGTCGCATCATCCTGACGAACGAAGAACACTAATCAGAGGTCTCTTAAAACAGGCCATGATTAAAAGACGCCGCGCTTACAACGGGGCATTGTAAAAAACGCCCTGTATTAAAAGCAGAAAAGCCGCATTCACAGGTGTAAATGCGGCTTTTTCGGGTCAAATCACTGGATCAAGTGTGCGCGTTGATGTAGTCAATTGCATCTTTAACAGTGATGATCTTCTCCGCTT
>JAGRIO010000150.1 GCA_020443225.1 Pseudomonadales bacterium | reverse complement strand
TCGCTATAACCTCAGGGTTTAACGTCTCAGTTTGACTTTCGCTGTCTGATCCCGGGTTGTATACCGGGCCAGATCGATTTGCTCATCATTGAACATCAGGGTCGCGGCTGGTGCCTTACCAAACAGGATTTCAAAGGGGGCTTTACCGGTAACCACCAGCGTGTCGCCATCGCGATTGAGATCTCCATAAATCGACACCCCATTGCCATCTTCTATTTCCGTCCAGCATTCGTCGCTGAAAGTCAGTTCCAGCTTATCTTCGCCTGCTGCATCAACAGTAATCAGTACGCCTTCTTCCATGACCACCCGCTCGACGGTAACTTCACCGTCAGGAACTTGAGTCTGTACGGCCTCGTCTTCCGCATCAGTGTCTGGCAAGGCGGCAAAAAATTCTTCGGCAGGTGCCTCTGCCTCGCTGGCTGCTGTCGCTGCAGGTTGCGCGTCCTGCGAATCCATTTGCGCAGGCGCCGTTGCCTGCTGTGATTCCTCGCGTTGCGGCGACGCCTCAGTCTGCTGGCCATCACTGCTGGCGGCAGGATCGTTTACGGATTCACGTTGGGGCAGTCGCAGACTGGTTTCTTCTGCCGGCTGAGTGACGGCAGGGCCAACAGTCACCACAGGCGGCGGCTCGTCGTCTCCCGACAGCGCCCACACAATTAGTACCAGAACAATCAACGCCACCAGGCCTGCAATACCCGTCTGAATGACCGGGCCAGTAAAACGACTGGAACCAACACTCTCTTCCGTTACATCACGAATTTCAGGGGGTTCCTGGGTTGATATCGCCACTTCTGCATAGGTCGCGATCACTTCATCGCTGTCCAGCGACACGGTTCTGGCGTAAGCGCGAAGATAGCCCCTGATAAAGGCTGGCTTCGGAAGCCGGTCAAATTCGCCGTTATCCATATAGCGGATATAGGTTGTCGTCAGGAACAGGCGGTCAGCGACTTCCTTCTGACTCAGACCCAGCTTCGTCCGGGCGTCCACCAACATGGCCGATACGCGGGGTAATTCTGGCGTCTGCTGTTCTTCCGTGCTGTTGTCTTGCTCGCTCATGTTTTATCTGACTGTTCTTTTGTAAGCGGCATATTCGTCGGATGCCGGAAAAATGTTCTTCAGCACCAGCGACAGACTGGCCTCTTCATTCGTATCGCCAAACCTTCGTGCCAGCCGGATGCCCAGCCACAAACTACGGGCACTTTGCTGATTGCCTCTGACATAGCGCCGGTAAAATGACCGGGATTCCAGAAACTGATTCTGGTCGTAACGGATTTCGCTTAATTCCAGCAGCGACCGGGGCTGTTCAGGATTCAGCTGTATGGCGCGGGTAAACGCTTCTTCGGCTTCCTGCTTGCGATCAAGTCGCTGCAGTGCGACGCCCAGATTCTCAAAAACCTGCGGACGCAGGTTATAAAGACGATCTTCAGACGCCACTCTCAGTTGCTGAACAGCTTCTTCAAAGCGGCGCTGTTCGTAGAGGAAGGCACCATAATTATTCCGGGCCCGGGTAAAATAGGGATCGTATTCAATGGCCTTCCTGAAATACTGGTCAGCGACTTCATATTCGCCTTCAAGCTGAAACACCAGCCCAAACAGGTTATGAGCATCGGGAGAACGGGGATCGAGCTGCAATGCTTTCTGCAGATTATCTTTAGCCCGCTGATATTCCCTGTTGCGAATATAACCGACACCGAGATCAATGAATGCTTTCAGTTGCGCCTGTTTGTCCACGGTTTTCTGAGGCATGCTGGTTTCAGTGACACAGGCACTCAGCAATAACAGGGAAGTAAAAACGGTGATCAGACTTAGGCGTTGCATCATGATGCGGTTCCTGTTGCGATTCGTTTGTACTTCTCCTGCCGGCGGGTCTTATCGGCAACCTCACCCACCAGCTGTCCGCAGGCAGCGTTGATATCTTCACCCCGGGTGGTGCGAACGGTCACGGAATAGCCTGCCCTGACCAACCGGTCCTGG
Organism: Pseudomonadales bacterium; assembly: GCA_020443225.1. Lineage (GTDB taxonomy): Bacteria > Pseudomonadota > Gammaproteobacteria > Pseudomonadales > Azotimanducaceae > UBA4582. The sequence goes on along the minus strand of JAGRIO010000150.1, from coordinate 6,966 downwards.
AACCCACGGACATTAATATTATGGGGGCGCTTATAGCCGGAACCCGGAAAGGGATTAAACGGGATCAGGTTGATCTTGCAGGGAAAATCCTTCAGCAGGGTTGCCAGTTGTGCCGCATGTTCAGGCTGATCATTGATACCGTCAATCAATGTGTATTCGACGGTAATGGTGCGCTTTTCGCCGAGATTTCTGGCATAGCGGGTACAGACATCCAGTAACTGCGCAATCGGGTACTTCTTGTTGATCGGCACCAGGGTATTGCGCAGTTCATCATTCGGCGCATGCAGGGAAATCGCCAGAGAAGCGTCTGTGGTTTTGATCAGCTTTTCGATTCCCGGCACGACACCGGACGTAGAAATCGTCACCTTCCGCTTGCTGATGCCATAACCAAGATCATCCATCATGATCTCAACTGCGGCGATAACATTGTCGAAATTCAGTAGCGGTTCACCCATCCCCATCAGGACAACATTAGTCACTGCCCGGGTACGATCAGGATAGGCTTCCTCGAGCCTTCGGCGCGCAACCCGCAACTGACCGACGATTTCACCCGCCAGCAGGTTGCTGTTGAAACCCTGCTTGCCAGTTGAACAGAAACTGCAGTCGAGCGCACACCCTACCTGCGAGGAAACGCACAGGGTGCCCCGGGTGTCCTCAGGAATAAAAACCGTTTCAAACGCTGAACCAGATGCAGAGCGCATCAGCCATTTACGGGTGCCATCTACTGATACCCGCTCTGTGATGATTTCAGGATCGCGGACATGCCCACGCTCAGCCAGCTGTTCTCGCAGCTTCCTGGAAATATCTGTCATTTCGGTGAAGCCATCCATATAGCGATGGTGGATCCACTTCATGATCTGTCCTGCACGCCAGGGCTTTTCACCCAGCTCAGTCAGCAGGGCTTCCCACTCTGCCTTGGTGTAACCGAGATAATTCAACCTGGCGTCGGACATGATAATGGTCTCTTGCGACTTATCGCTCGCAGATCTGCTCGGCTGAGAAGAAGTAAGCAATCTCACGAGCAGCAGAAGTCGGGGAATCAGAACCATGAACCGCGTTAGCATCAATGGATTCTGCAAAATCAGCACGAATAGTACCCGCTGCGGCTTCCTTCGGATTGGTTGCACCCATCAGCTCACGGTTGAGCAGTACGGCATTTTCACCTTCCAGCACTTGCACGATAACCGGGCCTGAAGTCATGTAAGACACCAGATCGTTGAAGAACGGACGACCTTCATGCTCGGCATAAAAACCCTGGGCTTCGGCCGTGGTGAGGCGGGTCATTCTGCTGGCGACAACCCGCAGACCGGCCTTTTCAAAACGGGAAACGATTTCACCGATGACATTTTTGGCAACCGCATCCGGCTTGATGATGGAAAAGGTTTTTTCAACCGCCATTACTGCTTACTCCTGAAACTGAAAAGTTGATAGGTTCACTGGCAATCACACCAGTGAAAAAGTAAAACCCGTTATTATACGCGGGTTTAGACTGGATATTGACTGAAAATTCACCCCGTTCGCTGACAAATTTCAGGGAAATCGGTCATTCTGGATGAACGGAGGTCATTGCGGGCGCGGATTATAGCCTGAGACAGACCCTGAACAAACTGCAAATGCGACTATTCGGAACTATTCTGCTTCCTCAATCCAGGCGGCCTGAATGGCTTCAAGAATCTTCTCGCCAGAGCGGTTGGGGTCATCATCGAATCCTGGCAGTGCCATCACCCAGCGATGGAGGTCTGTAAACCGGACCGTCAGGGGGTCGGTATCCGGATGGGCATCACACAGTTCGATGGCAATATCGTTAATGTCTGTCCACTTCATTTCTGAACTCCTTGCTCGTCAGGACTGTGGTAATAGTTCAGCCCTGAGCGTTAGTGATTTTCAGATACCTGATTAATGGTGTACTTGGGAATTTCAATCACCAGATCTTCATCGCCAACCTCGACCTGGCAGCTCAGCCGGGATTCCGGTTCCAGCCCCCAGGCCTTATCGAGCAAGTCATCTTCAAGCTCCTCAGATTCCTCCAGAGAATCAAAACCTTCGCGCACAATCACATGGCAGGTTGTACAGGCACAACTCATTTCACAGGCATGCTCAATATTTATGCCGTTGGCCAGGGCAACATCAATCAGAATGTCGCCGCTGTCGGCTTCAAGAACAGCACCTTCAGGACAACGTTCGGCATGAGGCAGGATAATAATCTGTGGCACAGGAAACTCTCTGTCTGGTTAGTGGATTGCCAGCAGCAAGTACTTACTTACTGTCTTCGGCTTCGAATTCGTTAATGTCATGACCAGCCAGTGCGCTTCTGACACTGGCATCCATGCGCAGCGCAGCGAAATGATCACTTGCAGCACCCAGTGCGGCTGTCGCATCGACAATGGCGCGATCATTTTCTCCTTCAAGCACTGCTTCGACCGCAGCAATGGCTTCGTTCAGCGCAGCAATCTCATCACCGCTCAACAGCGCCTCACCATCCTGGACCAGAGCAGCCCGCACGGCATCAATGACCCGCTGGGCTTCCACCCGTGCTTCTGTGAGCGAACGCAGTTTCACATCTTCCGCAGCATACTCATATGAGGCGCGTAACATATCGGCGATCTCGTTTTCCGTCAGACCGTAGGAAGGCTTGACCACAATTTCCGCCTGTACGCCGGTGCTGAGTTCTGCCGCCGAAACGGACAACAAACCGTCTGCATCGACCTGAAACAGCACACCAATCTTCGCCGCCCCGGCAACCATGGGTGGAATGCCGCGTAATTCAAACCGGGCCAGGCTCCGGCAATCGCTGACCAGTTCACGTTCTCCCTGTACCACATGGATCAGCATCGCCGTCTGGCCGTCCTTGTAGGTGGTGAACTCCTGAGCTCTGGAAACAGGAATAGCAGTGTTACGGGAGATAATCTTCTCTACCAGACCACCCATGGTTTCCAGACCCAGTGACAGCGGCAGTACATCCAGCAGCAGCATCTCGTCATCAGGTTTATTACCCGCCAGAACGTTCGCCTGAATGGCCGCGCCAATAGCGACCACGCGGTCAGGGTCAATGTCGCTTAAAGGCTCGCACTGAAAGTAGTCCGCCACCGCCCTGCGCACCGCGGGCACCCGGGTTGAACCCCCGACCAGCACAACATTCTGAATATCGTCCAGAGAGACGTCAGCATCACGTACCGCACGCCGGCAGGCACGGATGGAGTCATCCAGCAGTGATGAGATCAGTTCATCAAAAATTTCTCTGCTGAGTTCACCGCTGGCCTCAAGACCGTTAACGGAAAGATCGAAACTGACCCGGTCGGATGAGGTCAGTTGCTCTTTAAGGGACCGGGCTTCGAGCATCAGACCACGAAATTGCTGCCGGTCAATTTCACCCTGAAACCCGGACTGTTCGATCAGCCACTGAGCAATGCGCCGGTCAAAATCATCTCCCCCCAGCGCAGAGTCTCCTCCGGTGGCCAGGACTTCAAAGACACCCCGGTTCAGACGTAACAACGAGATGTCAAAGGTGCCACCACCCAGATCATAAACAGCAATAACGCCTTCGGCACCGGAATCAAGACCATAGGCTACCGCTGCTGCAGTAGGTTCATTGAGTAGCCGGTAAACATTAAGCCCCGCAATGGAGGCAGCGTCCCGGGTCGCCTGACGCTGGGCGTCATCGAAATAAGCAGGCACGGTAATCACGACGCCATCCAGTTCGCCGCCCAGTGTTTCTTCTGCTCGTTCAGCCAGATTGCTGAGAATCTGTGCAGACACTTCGACCGGGGTAACAGCACCAGAGACCACTTTTATTCTCGGCACTTTGCCTTCATCTGTCTCAAAATCGTATGGCAGGCGCTCTCCCAGGGTTTTGATATCTTCAATACCACGCCCCATCAGACGCTTAACAGAAATGATGGTGTTATGCGCATCAGAACGGGCAGCTTCAAGCGCGGCACTGCCTGTGACAATCTCACCGCTTTCCAGATAGCGGACCACTGAAGGCAGAAGATGCCGACCCTCAAGATCCGGCAACGTTGCCGCCTCACCATTTCTGGTGGTTGCAATCAGCGAATTGGTGGTCCCGAGGTCAATGCCGGCTGCCCGTTTTCGCTGATGTGGGTCGACCGCCTGACCGGGTTCGGTTATCTGTAGTAATGCCATAACGATGAGTATCTGTTGAGTGACTGCAGTCAGTAATCGAGCAGCTTTTCTTCAAGGTGGTTAGCCTCGGTACGAAGCTTGTTCATAAACTGCATTTTGTAGACCGTTTGTTCTGCGGCCGGAAGATCTGCCGCGACTTCTGCTTCAAAGGTGGCTTCCAGACTCGCCAGCACTTCATTCACTTTGCGGCGAAAAACATCCAGTTGCGCCAGCGCTGCCTCGTCTTCACCAATGTCTTCGAGTTCCTCCCGCAGTTCTATCTGCTCCATCAGGAACGCCGGATCCAGAGAAGGGTTGTGAGCGATTTCCAGCCCGGCCAGCTTCAGCATGTAAATTGCCCGGGGAAGGGGCGATTTCAGGGTGTCGTAGGCCTCGTTGATGCGCGTTGCCCATTGCACAGACAAGCGCTTGTTCTGATCCGAACCTCCCGCAAACCGGTCCGGATGCACGCTTTTCTGTAATTCACGGTACCGGGAACCCAGTTCGTTCAGGTCCACACTAAAACTGACTGGCAGCCGGAACAGCTCAAAATGATTTTGCTGGAAATCCACAGACAAGAGAAACCTGATCAGGTATTAGACGGTAAAGCTCTCGCCACAACCGCATTCACCCTGAACATTGGGATTTTTGAATTCAAATCCCTCATTCAGGCCTTTTTTTACGTAGTCCATCTCAGTGCCATCAACATAGATGAGACTTTTCGGATCGATGTATACATCGACACCCTGGCTCTCAAAAACCTGATCTTCAGGCTGGGGGGCATCGACCGGTTCCAGAACATACATCAGCCCGGAACAGCCTGTCGTCTTGACGGCCAGGCGAATACCAACGCCTTTTCCCCGCCCCTCAAGATAGCTGCTAACGTGCTTCGCAGCTGTTTCGGTGAGACTGATACCCATGGTTCTGATCCCTGTTTATGCCTGTTCAGCGGCTGCGACAGCCGGCGCAGTTGCGTGTTTTTCACGGAAATCGCGGATGGCCGCTTTAATAGCGTCTTCTGCCAGCACTGAACAATGAATCTTTACTGGCGGCAGTGCCAGCTCTTCGGCGATCTCAGTATTCTTGATTGACTCTGCTTCGTCCAGGGTTCGCCCCTTTACCCACTCGGTCAGCAGGGAGCTGGAAGCAATAGCCGATCCACAACCGTAAGTCTTGAATTTGGCATCTTCAATCACACCGTCATCATTTACTCGGATCTGCAAACGCATGACATCACCGCATGCGGGTGCACCGACCATACCGGTACCTACGTGATCGTCATCGGCGTCGAGCTTGCCAACGTTACGCGGGTTTTCGTAGTGGTCCATTACCTTGTCACTGTAAGCCATTTTAATGCTCCGGATATCTGTGCTGATTAATCAATTACTGGCAGCTCTAGTGAGCAGCCCATTCAATTTTGTTCAGATCGACGCCGTCTTTATACATATCCCAAAGGGGCGACAATTCTCTCAATTTCTCTACGGCAGCGCGAACTTTTTCAATCGCATGGTCTACCTCTTCCTCGGTGGTAAAGCGGCCGATTGAGAATCGCAGTGAACTGTGTGCCAGTTCATCGTTCAGCCCCAGGGCACGCAGTACATATGAGGGTTCCAGACTGGCTGAGGTACAGGCCGAACCGGAAGACACTGCCAGATCGGCGAGCGACATAATCAGCGATTCACCCTCTACGAAATTAAAGCTGGCATTCAGGAACCCTGGCGCTTTATGCGCGGGATCTCCATTAACATGGACTTCCTCAATATCCTGCAAACCAGCCCACAGTCGGTCCCGCAGAGCACCGATTCGCAGAGCCTCTTCAGCCATCTCTTCTTTGGCAATACGACAGGCTTCACCCATACCTACCAGCTGATGGGTTGCCAGGGTACCTGAACGCATACCACGCTCATGGCCACCACCATGCATCTGAGCTTCCAGACGTACTCTGGGCTTACGCCGCACGTACAGGGCACCGACACCTTTCGGGCCATACATCTTGTGGCCGGAGAACGACATCAGATCCACTTTCAGGGTTTCCAGATCTATGGGCACCTTGCCAGCGCTCTGGGCGGCGTCGACGTGGTAAAAAACCTTGTGCGCCCGACACACTTCGCCAATCCCGGCGATGTCATTGATCACGCCAATTTCGTTGTTCACGTGCATGACAGACACAAGGATCGTGTCTTCGCGGATAGCCTCTTCTACCATGGCTGGCGAGATCAGCCCGTCGGCACCGGGTGTGAGATAAGTCACTTCAAAACCTTCCCGCTCCAGATGACGACAGGTGTCCAGCACTGCCTTGTGTTCAATTTTCGAGGTAATGATGTGCTTGCCCTTGCCCTGATAAAAATGGGCGATGCCTTTAATGGCAAGGTTGTCGGATTCTGTCGCCCCGGAAGTCCAGACAATTTCGCGGGGATCGGCATTCACCAGATCCGCAACCTGGCGACGGGCGATTTCAACTGCTTCCTCAGCTTCCCAGCCAAACTTGTGGGATCGGGAAGCCGGATTACCAAACTTGCCCTCCGCCAGAAGACATTCGCTCATCTTCTGAGCGACCCGCGGGTCGACCGGGGTTGTGGCGGCGTAATCGAGATAAATCGGTAACCTCATGCTTCTACTTCCTGTGCAGGTAATCTGATAAGTTCATCTTGAAAGGATTGCTGACGGGTTGCGCGCTCGCGAAACTCTCGTTTAGAGATAATACTCGCGAGATCAATATTGCTTAAAAACTGATGTATCTGATCTGACAAATCGGACCACAATTCATGAGTCAGGCACTTTTCACCATGATGGCAGTTGGCACGACCGGCACACTTAGTGGCGTCGACGGTTTCATCGACAGAG
>JAGRIO010000149.1 GCA_020443225.1 Pseudomonadales bacterium | reverse complement strand
CCGCTGTCGCAACACCCAGGCCACCGCTACGCTGACCATATTCAAACCTTTCGCCTCAACCACTGCCTTCAGTTGCTCCACGACATCAAACTGCGCTTCCTGCCAGTAACGGGCCTGATATCTTTGTGCAGCCGTACCCAGCGTAAACCGGGTACCGGCTTCGGGATCCTGCCCTTTCTGATATTTGCCCGACAAAAAACCACCGGCTAAGGGGTTGTAGACCAGCACCCCAAGACCCTGATCATTTACAAGCGGCAACAATTCAGTTTCGATGTCCCGGTAAAGAATGTTGTAGCGAGGCTGAACTGAAACATAGCCTTCAACGCCCAGACGGTCCGCTGCCCGCAGTGCCTCTCCAAGACGCCAGGCCGGGTAGTTGGAACAACCCACATAGCGAACCTTGCCGGCACGACTAAGATCCTCAAAGGCCCGTAACGATTCCTCAATGGGGGTATCCGGATCAAAGCCATGGCTCTGGTAAATATCGACGTAGTCCGTTTGCAGCCGCGCCAGACTCTGATTGATGGATTCGACGATGTGTTGACGGGACAATCCTCGGTTGTTTGGTCCACCCCGCGTTGGCGCGAAACATTTGGTCGCGATGATCAGTCGGTCGCGGTTGCCTTTCTGCTTCATCCAGCGACCGATAATAGCTTCAGTTTCGCCAATGGTCCCACGGCTGCCACCCAGCGGATAAGCGTCCGCTGTGTCCAGAAAGGTCAGCCCTGAGTCAAAAGCCTTGTCCAGAATTGCTACCGATTCCGGCTCGCCTACCTGCAAACCGAAAGTCATCGTACCCAGGCACAGGGCCGGAACTTCAAGACCATGTCTGCCTAAACGTCTGTATTCCATGCTATTTCTCTTTGTTGTCGGCCGTGGCCTGCTGATTACCCTGAGCTTTATACAGTCTGCGTTCGCACTCAGGACAAATTGAATGGCTGAAACTGGTATCTGCATGTGTATGCAGATACTCCTCTATCTGATGCCAGTAACCCGCATCGTCACGGATATCCTTGCACGAGGCACAGATTGGAATCAACTTCTGTAGCCGGCTCACATTATCCAGCGCCAGCTTTAACTCACCTATCAGGCGTTCCTGCTCCTGATGCAGCCGGATTTGTTCTGTCACGTCATGGAGCAGAATGATACGGCTGCCGGCATACTTAACCTCTTCGTCGACGGGACTACTGGCGATCTCAAACGTTTTGCCCTGTCGTGAAATACGCGCACCAGGCTCGCGACATTTTTCTTCAAGCTCTGGAGATATATCTTTGATATCACCCGCGAGCGCTTGCTTCACATCAACATCAAACAGATGCAGTGCCGCCGGATTGATATCAATGATCCGACCCTGACCATCAGCCAGTATCGCACCGGTGGAGATGCCTCTGAAGACCAGTGAGTGTGCCACCGGCATGATTTCCAGAAAACGGAACGCACGAATCAGCCCGAATATCAGTAACGATACCAGGGCAAAGGCAATCAAGGTTGGATCGTAAGGTACCAGCGGATTAAAACCGGCAATAAACGAAAGATTGAATACCAGCACCAGTAGCATCATCAGGCACAGGCCCGCCGTTTGAGGCCGGAATCGTGCAGGCAGCTGAAAGCTTGCGGCGGTCAGCATCAGACAACACACCAGAATCATCAAGTAGGAATAACCTACCCACAGATAGAACAATGGACCGTAGCTACGGTTGAATACCACGAACCCATCTTCCAGGGTTCGCACCCCGGTAGACTGATAAAAAAGGTGATGGAAGTCATTGGTCAGTAACACCAGCCATATCAGACTGGGCGGAAACGTCAGCGCTGTCCGGAGCCACGGCAGTGTCTGGAAAGTTCGGGTATAGGTAAAAACAAACGCAGAGAACCAGTAAGTGGTACTGGCGATGCCGAAGTATTCCACCAGCAGCGCACGGTGCTTCCAGTCCAGATCAGCGTTGAACATGCCACCCAGGTAGCCCAGATTCCAGATAACAATAGATGCTGCAAAGGCGAAGTATTCCCGCGCCCCATGCGAACTGCTCATACGCCAGGCGACAACCGCTGATGACAGATTAACTATCAGGGTCAGAAGATAAACGGCTGTGAATGGCGTGAATTGCCAGCTGTCCATTGCAGGCACCTCCGCAGTGATGACAGGTGATTGTCCCCTGAAGCAACCGGTACTTTACACTCAGTTATGCAAACCCCTTCGGGGATTAGCACTGCCGGGGATTTTTCACGATGTTTCAGGGCCAGCTATCATAACACCTGCCACAAACTGGATCGATCAGCCGCCCGTTAATGCCAAATCTACACCCGTTGACCGGCTGAGGGAATGCGCCGTTCAGAAAAGACCTGTGGGCGTGGCCTCAGCGACACCCACTACTGATCATCCCTGGCTGGCGTCATGAACTTCAGGGCTGAGTGTCGGAATGCCATCATTACGATGACGGAAACGATGCCAGAGTGAGCGTATGGAATGCGGCAACATCAACAGGGCCGGCGTCAGAATCAGCGTCAGCAGGGTTGCAAACGACAGCCCACAGACAATAGCCGAAGCCAGTTGCACCCAGAAGGATGCTACAGGCCCACCAACTTCCACTTCCCGGCCGATCAGGTCTATGGATACACCCGTTGCCATGGGCAGCAAACCGAAACCTGTAGTAAAGGTCGTCAGGAATACAGGGCGCAATCGCAGGCAACCGGTTTGCACAATAATTCGCTGAATGTCCCAGTCGGGATTTTCCTTACGCAAATAATTAAACGTATCTATCAGAACGATATTATTGTTCACAATAATACCAGCGAGCGCCACGATCCCGACGCCGGTCATAATGGCGCTGAAAGGCTGTTCCAGCACAATCAGACCTAACAACACTCCAATGGTGGACATAATCACGGCGGACAGAATCAGTATGGACTGATAGAAACTGTTGAACTGAGTGACCAGCAAAATACCCATCAGCGCCAGCGCCAGTGTAAATGCTGTTCCTATAAAGGACATCGACTCATTCTGCTCCTCATTGGCACCACGGAACACCACCTGCAGAGAAGGATCAAGACTGGCGGTCCGGAGCCAGGCCTGAATCTCCTTCACCTTGTCGTCCGGCAACACTCCGGGCATAGTGTTGGCCCGCACATACATAATGCGCTTACCATTCTGACGGAAAATAGTGCTCACCTTAGGTCTGGCTTCGCGTTCAACAAAGCTGCTGATTGGCACCTGACCTGCTGGTGTTGAGACCCGCAGATGATCCAGTTGTGTAATCGCACGGTATTCTTCCGGATAGCGTACCCGGATATCCACTTCATCATCCACATCGTCCGGTCGATACTTACCTACCAGCACACCATTAGTCACCAGCTGAATCGCTGCGCCAACGCTGGATACATCAGCGCCCAACATGGCAGCTTTGGCTCGGTCAACCTTGATCTCCCACTCTATGCCAGGCACCGGAGAGGTGTCGTCTACGGCCGTCAGACCATCCATAGACTCAAGAAAATCCCGCAGACGTCTGGTCTCGTTAGCCAGGATATCCAGATCCATACCGATGATCTGAATCTGTATGTCCTTGCCCACCGGCGGTCCGTTTTCAACCTTGCGCATTTCCGCCCGGACTCCCGGGATATTCGCTACCGCTTCGCGGTAGGTCTCTTCCACTTCATGGCCGTCAAGGTCACGGGTGCGACGATCAGACAATTCAATAAACATACTGCCGATCTGGTCAGCGGACGAGCCACCACCGCTGCCCACGCTTACCCCACCTGTGCCGATACGGGTATAGATACTCTTGAAATTTCCAGCTTCCAGTACCCGGGCTTCCACATCTTTGACGATGTCCCGTAACTCAGCAGCAGAGAAATTCCCCTTGGCGGCAACGTTAACCCCGGTAAAGGTCGGATCAACATCGGTAAAAAACTGCATGCCTTTGTTGGCAACGCCGTACCACTGGACGATGCTGTACATAATGATCAGCGCGACGATAAAGACTGAACCCGGATGCTTGACTGTGAAGCCAAGAATTTTTGCATACAGACCCAGCGGCCCGCGCAATTCTGAGAAGCGGCCTTCATCAATCAACCGGTTGGTATGATCTGCTTCCGGGTTAGCCTTGGCCTTACTCAGCAAACCACCCAGAACGGGTGCAAACAGCAGCGCATATAACAGTGACCCTGCCATGACCGCAAATACGGTGACTGGCAGATATTTCATAAAACCACCGGTCACACCGGGCCAGAACATCAGCGGCAGAAATGCTGCCAGGGTTGTACCGGTCGATGCAATAACTGGCCAGAACATCCGTTCAATGGCATAGACATAGGCCATTTTCGGCGTCATGCCGTTTTCCATTTCACGGTCTGCCAGTTCCACCACCACGATGGCGCCATCGATCAGCATACCTAAGCCCAGCAACATGCCGAACATCACCATAAAGTTATAGGTATAACCCAGCATGTTGACGATGATGAAAGCGAACAGGAAGGAAAACGGAATACCCATCGCAACCAGCAATCCAGAGCGGAACCCAACAGCTGCCACCACTACAGTCAGCACCAGAAACATAGCGGTGGTGATGTTGCCCTGCAATGTACCGATCTGTTCAACGGTTTCCGGCGCCTGGTCCGCCATATAGCCGACTTTCACATTGGGTGGGTAGTGAACCTGCAATTCCTCCACTACCTTTTTCACCTTGGTAACCGCCTCGACCAGTGACACACCTTTGCGCTTGGAGATTTCCACCGCGACTGCCGGCACACCATTGGCACGGGTGTAGGTCCTGGCGTCCTTAAAAGTCCGGCGGATTGTGGTCACATCCCGCAGGGTCACCACCCCGGAAGGGGTTGCTTTCAGGGGAATGGACAACACATCGTCAGCAGACTCAATAATGCTGGGTATCTTCACCGAGAAGCTGCCACGACCTGTGTCCACAGCGCCCGCAGCAATGAGTCGGTTATTCCGGGCGACAGCAGCGATCAGCTGATCATTGGTAATGCCGAAATTTTCCAGCTGGGCGGGATCAATCACCGCTTCCAGCAATTCCTCCCGGTCACCATTCAGATTGGCTTCCAGAACTTCAGGAATGGCCTCCAGCTCATCTTTGAGTTCCCGTGCCAGACGATAGAGCACCCGGTCCGGTACGCCATCACCGCCCAGACTAATGGTAATGATCGGAAAATCCGCTGCAGAAACCTCATCAATAATCGGCTCTTCAGCGGTGGTGGGAATTTTAACCTTGGCGACATCGACAGCTTCGCGCACGTCCAGCAAGGCCTGATCGGAATCAAAACTGTAATCAAATTCCACCACGATGACCGCTGCGCCTTCCCGGGAATAGGAGTTAATTTCATCGACGCCGGTAATGGTTTTCAGCTCCAGTTCCATCGGACGCGCCAGCAAGCGTTCAGCGTCTTCCGGCGAGATCCCCTCATGAGGAATGGTGATAATAATGACAGGAACGGTCACGTCAGGATTGGACTCAACCGGAATCGTGATCCACGCAGTAAAGCCGGCAAAGATAATGACAACCAGCATAGAAAGAATGGTGCGGGACCTGTTGATACAGGTAGCTATATAGTTCGACATGAGTCGCCCCGGGAATACATTGTTGGTTATGGCGAATCTGGTGAGCTCAGCTGAGGCTGGTCTCACCAGACCGTAATCAGGTTCTTACGACTGACTCAAGGGGGGTCAGGTCAATGTTAACAACCTGACCATCAAAGACTTCTTCCTGACCGATAGTTATCAGCTTGACGCTGGCCGGCAGACCCTTCACCCAGACTCCTTCCTTGGCTTCGCCGATAATGGACACCACGACGAAACGTACGATGTTGTTCCGGTCAACGATGCGGACACCCACCTTACCCTCATCGTCCAGCACCAGCGATGCCGGCGAGATAAGATGCGCCTGTTCGTTGCCGACCGGCACCCGCATATCCGCGGTCATACCCGCACGCATCCGGTGCTCCAGATCATGTACGGTCACTTCAATCGGATAGGTCCGTGTTGCTGCATCCGGTGAGCGGCCGATAAAACTGACAGTGCCTTCAAATTCATCGCCGGTAATCAATGCAACCTTAACGGTATCTCCCAGCGCAATATGACTGATGTTACGCTCAGCTACCTGTCCGACCACCAGCATGGGGTCGATTTCCATCAGTGCCACGCAAACCTGCCCGGTCCCCAGGAAATCACCGATTTCCACTGGCTGCGTCTCGACCACAGCATCAAAGGGCGCCAGCATTTCCGTCTTCTGCAACGCCAGTTCTGCACCCTTAACCCGCGAACGGGCACTTTCCAGGGCCGCTTTCGCACGGGCCACATTAATGTCCGACTGCAGACTGCGACGCTTCAGATCAAGGATGCCATCATACTCCAGCTGGGCACTTTGAAGTGCCGCGCGGGCTTCTTCAAGGTCGCTCTGACGGGTATCGACAGCGATCTTGCACAACAGATCACCTTTCTTCACGATGGTGCCCTTCACTGCTGGCAGTGCCTCTATCCGGCCGGAAACCTCAGCCCGGATCTGTACCTGACGGTTCGCCTGGGTCTGACCACGTACTTCCAGATATAACTGACGGTCGGTCGCTATACTTTCGACACCACGCACCGTCGGAATTTCGACGGCTGTTCTGGGCGCATCATCTTCTGCGGCGGTTACGGTATTGGATACCAGTTCACCAGAGAAGAGCCACACCACCATAGCGATGGTGAAAAAAACAGCGATTAAACTTTTATTACTCAAGGTGCATCTCCTTCATGCCGCACATAACTGCCCGGCTGAATGCATGTCCAACACTCACAATCTCTGTTTTTTTATTATCTTCTCACCGAAACTGGACGCCTGAGGAAGGCTGGCTGGGGACGACACCCCGGAATTCCACTCGTGTGATGACAAATCGCGGATATTTACGGTCGCGAATCATATTTGGATCAGCACGTTAACGCAAGGGAATACCCCTGCAACCTGCTTCATATATGGGTTTCGCTCTACCCTATGCCGCTCAATATGGGGGCCATTCTGGCAAATGCAAGCACCAGCCACCAGCCCGCATGCGACAACTCACCAATTATCGGGATGAACCGGTAGAGAGCAGTTGCGGCTCGGAAACCCGGCGCCCGGATGATATCCTGCTGGTTTCGTGACAAACCGCTGGCCGCCAGCATTTTGCTGGCAGTACACCCGGTTTCCCGCAATTACACGACTCGTCAACAGGTCAGCTCAATGACAGAAATCATCAGTACCGCTCTGGTTTTTTTCCTGATCATGGACCCGCTCGGGAATATTCCCCTGTTCCTGTCAGTGCTGAAGGACGTTCCGCAGGAACGGCATCTCAAAGTCGTGTTCCGGGAATTATGCATCGCTTATGCGGCACTGCTGATCTATCTGTTTGCCGGCCGCTACATCCTGAATTTTCTCGGTCTGTCTGAACAGGCCATCGAAATTTCAGGTGGTATTATTCTGTTCCTGATTGCCCTCAAGATGATTTTTCCAACCCCGCAGGGTATTTTTGGGGAAAATATGGGCGGTGAGCCACTGATCGTGCCACTCGCCATTCCCGCAGTGGCCGGCCCATCAATTATGGCGGTACTGATGCTGATGACGACCAATCAGCCGCCTGCTTCACTGCTGCTTTCCATCACCGTCGCCTGGCTTGCAACCGCTGCGATTCTGCTACTGGCATCTCCCATGCATAAAATCCTCGGACGCCGGGGCCTGACGGCTATTGAAAGGCTGATGGGTATGCTGCTGGTCATGATGTCGGTTCAGATGATGCTCAACGCACTTGCCAGCTTTAGTTGGGTTAGCGCCTGAAGCGGGTTATGCTTCAGGCTGATTAAGCAGCCAGAGCACTGTGCTTGAGCGATCTGAAAGCAACGGTTCAACCTATTGACGGACAACCAATAAGTCCTCCGGGGACCAGCGAGCCACTGGGACTAGCCCTGATATGGGCCTATACCCTCCCACGAATCGGCTTCGGCATCATGGGATTGTTGTTTTCTACCTACCTGATGAAATATGCCACCGACGTACTGCTCATTGCCCCTGCTGCCATGGGCACAGTACTGGCCATCTCCAGAATCTGGGACGGGGTATCTGATCCGCTGGTGGGTTATCTGTCTGACCGCACCCGGTCCCGACTGGGCAGAAGACGATCATGGCTGTTCCTGTCGGCAGTTCCGATTGCCATCGGGCTGGTGATGATCTGGTCACCGCCACAGCTGCTGAGCGGTTGGTCGCTGATTGCCTGGATGGTACTGGCGCTGTTGGTTTATGAAACGGCGAGCACTGCTTTTTTCATTCCCCACGGCGCACTGGGAGTCGAACTTACCCCTGATTACCACGAGCGTACCCGGCTGTTTGGCTACAGCCACATGTTCACTGCTGTCGGCGCTGTACTCGGGCTGATTGCGCTGTATCTGATGAACGAAGCCGGGGATAAACGCGAATTCGCCCTGTGGCTGACAGTGATCGCAGGGAGTTGCATTGCTGCGCTCATTATATACTCCACATTCATCGTTCCAGAGCGGTCGGAGTATCAGGGTCGCGGCAGCGAAAGCATGTTCGGCTCTTTTCTGGGTGTCTGGCGCAACATTCATGCACGCTTGTTGCTGATTGTCTATGGCATCGAAACCTTCGGTGCTGCGGTGATCGGGATGCTGGTGCCTTACCTCATCGCCTATGTTATTCCGGAGACAGACATGGGTATGTCGAAGAGTGCTTACATGATCGCAATCCTGCTGACCTACACCGTTCCTCAGTTCATCTTTACGCCCCTGTGGATCAGGCTGGCAAGACGCATAGGCAAAAAGCGCCTGTGGGCGATATCCATGTTTTCCGCAGCGGTGATTTTGTCGGCTATTTCTTCTCAATTTATAATCTTTACCTGATCTGGCTGTTGTCCTTCGCACTGGGCCTGACCAGTGGCATTGGCCTGGTGGTCGCTCCCTCTATCAAGGCGGACATCATCGACTACGACGAGT
>JAGRIO010000014.1 GCA_020443225.1 Pseudomonadales bacterium | reverse complement strand
CACCGCAAACCCGCAGCCGATATCCTGCGAACTCCGGCAGTACTGCAGGAGGATTCATTGGTCTGGCTCAGTCACCGGTTACTGGTCGCTGAAGATAATGATGTGAATCAGCTCGTCATCAGTCGTATGCTGAAAAAGCTTGGGCTGAGCTTTGACCTGGTGAACAACGGCGCCAGAGCACTGGATGCAGTGTCTTCCAACCCTGATAAATATGACCTGATTCTCATGGACTGTGAAATGCCAGAAATGGATGGCTATGAAGCCAGCCTGAGAATCCGTCAGTTTGAGGAAGATAATCGTCTGAAGCCGTTGCCCATTCTGGCGCTGACGGCGCATGTTCTCGACAGTCACCGCGAAAAGGTCATCGAGAAAGGCATGAACGACCACATCAGTAAACCCGTCAGCCTGGAAATGCTGAAAATTAAACTGGAGGAATATTTGCCGGTGGCTGCCCGGCTTAGCGATCAGAGCGATCTGCTCGTGAGAGGGGACCCCCGGTTGTAACCGGGGATCCTGCTCAGGTGCCGGTAAATACCGGCACAGGCAACCCGTCAGTCAGATGTCAGAATCAAAGTACCTGTGGTAGACAGACTACCGCCCGTACCATTGACAATACAGGTCCGGGCGTTGGTTTGCTTGCCGGCGATTCCATTGATGCCGTCTTCTGCGGTTCCAGACAGCTGCCGGTAAGCTTCAATCAGCAATTGCATGCCATACATACCAGAGTGATTGAACGACAAACCGCCGCCATTCGTATTGATCGGCAAGCGGCCACCAGGGGCTGCGTGGCCATCTTTCCACAACTTATAGCCTTCACCGCGCGGTGCCAGACCGACCATTTCTGCCGTGATCCCCGCCGTAATGGTGAAGGAATCGTAGAGTAATGCCAGCTCCATATCTGCTGGCCCCATACCCGCCATTTCATAAGCAATCTGCGAAGATTTATGTGCTGACGTCGCAGTAAAGTCACCCATCTCCAGCATGTTCTGATGGCTCATGCATTCACCAGCGCCGGCAATCCAGACCGGATTGGTCTTGAGGCTACGGGCAATCTCAGGGCGTGCCACGATGACTGAGCCACCATGATCTGTCACCAGACAACAATGCAGCAGGGTCAGCGGCCAGGAAATCATCCGCGCATTCTGCACGTCCTCGATAGTGATCGGGCCACCAAACTCATGAGTCTCTTTGGAATGCATCACTGCTCGCGGGTTCAGGGTGGCCCACTCACGGGTCACTACAGCGATATGGGCAAAGTCTTCCGGTGTTGTGCCGAACCGGTGATTATGCGCGGTCATCGCATGAGAATAGTTGGACGGGGCACCGGACAAGCCATAGGCAGAAGTCATCTGCATACCCGGTGAGTTACCGCCAGGCCTGAAGCCACCACCACCTTTAAGGCGTCGTTGGGACCAGCCATTCTGACCATGGGTCACCAGTGCGATATCGATGATGCCCGCATGAATGGCAGCCAGTGCATGATGTACATGCATTTCAAAGGAGCAACCACCGACCTGCGTGGTATCAATATAACGGGGATGAATGCCCAGATGTTCTGCGATTTCCGAAGACATACCCGCAGAGAACACGCCGTCAATATCGGAGATGGGAATGCCGGTCTGATCACTGACTGCCTTGATCGATTCCATATGTAACTGAATCGCAGTTTTCGGATCTTCCGGATAACCAATTTCAATACTTTCTGCTGCGCCAACAATGGCAGCTGCTTTTGATATGCCCATCTACGCGCCCTCCTCTACAACCCGGAAAAAGGGTATGGAAAGCTCATCGTTAGCCTCCTCAAACTCAACTTTTACCTTACAACCGATTTTGATGCTTTCAGGTTTTGTGGGATCGACTCCGCGTAAAACCGTCAGCATCCGGTCGCCTTCGTTCAGATCGATATAAGCGGTGACAAATGGTGCTTCCTCTGCCCAGCCGCCAAACGCGCGGTGCTGAACGGCAAAGGTATGCAGTCGGCCCTCTCCGCTGCCTTCAATCCATTCAATCTTGTCGGAATGACAGAAAGGACAAAGATGACGAGGGTACCAGTGAACGCGGTTGCAATTGGTACACCTTGGTAGCATCAACTTGCCTTCCCTGGTGCCATCCCAGAATGGTTGAGTCAGGGGTGTGGGCGTGGGTATTGGTTTGTTATAAGCCAATGTCTCTACTCCCTCTTGATATTGGCGCACGCCAATCGCACGCCAGAAATTTGTGAAAAAAGGCTATCAAAACCTGAGTGATGATACCAGCCGTCTCCATCAGGCTGGCTTATAGCTGTCAGACCACCGTGACCTGCAGCTTTAGTAGCCCCTGGACCTCAGCCTCCAGCACATCGCCCTTTTCTATCGGACCTACTCCGGCCGGCGTGCCGGTAAAAATGAGGTCTCCTGGATACAGGGGAAACAGTTCCGACAGGCGACTGATGACTTCCGGCACCTTCCAGATCATCTGATTCAGATCGCCCTGCTGACGAATGTCACCATTGACCCGCAAAATGATTTCCCCCTGATTCAGAATCCCGGTCTGGCTGACCGGTGTAATGTCCGAACATGGGGCTGCGTGCCGGAAGGACTTACCAGCATCCCAGGGACGGGACTTGTCCTTCGCTTCCGCCTGCAGATCGCGCCGGGTCATATCAATGCCTACGCCGTAACCAAAGATCAGTGATTCGGCCTGGTCAACAGGAATGTTCTCACCACCGCCCTGCAGCGCGACCACCAGTTCCACTTCATGGTGTACATCCTGCGACAGTCCGGGATACTGCATCTCGCCCTGATCAGGCAGGATGCTCCAGTCAGGCTTAAGAAAAAAAAACGGTGCCTCACGGGTGGGGTCGTGGCCCATCTCCACAGCATGGTCGGCATAGTTACGACCTACACAGAAAATCTGATGGACAGGAAACTGACCACCCCCACTGACTGCAAGGCGAACGGTCTCTACCGGCGCGAACACATCAGACATGATTCTTCCTTTTAGTTACAGATCGGCTGAATGGCTGGCCTGCTGACGGCAGGCAAAGACAAGACCGGGACGAGCGCGTATAATCGCCGCTCCGACTCACTCTTAGCCGTTTACTATGACAGAAAATACAGTTTCCACACCAGAACTCACCGGTAAAATGTTTCTTTATGGTCAGCCTGAGTTGCTGAGTCTTGAAGCCCACGGCGATCTGGGTCTGGTCAGACTCGACAAGCCCTTTGAATTCGCCAGCAAAATCAAGGCTGTGCCCATAGTTTCCACGGAGTTTTCCAGCATTCAGAAGCATTACCCTATCGCGTTCACGGGTGTAGATAACCCGACACCGGTCGCTGTGGTGGGTCTGGCTGACGAGGTGAATGTATTTGTTAAAGACGGCTTCTGGGATGAGAGCTGCTACATTCCTTCCTATCTGCGACGCCATCCGTTTGCACTGGCCACCACTGGTGAAGATCAGGCCGCACTGGTCGTAGACGTGGCTTCCGAGCGCGTTGGCAAGAATCCTGACTTTCCCTTCTTCAAAGATGGTGAAGTCACCCAGGAAACCCGTTCCATGCTGGATTTCTGCGGTCAGTTTACGCAGGAAGTGAATCGTACCGTGAACCTGTGCAATCTGCTGAAAGAGCTGGACCTGCTGGTGTCACAAACTGCGACCCGCACCAACGCCAAGGGTGAAGAAGAGCATGTGGCCAACTTTGTCTCTATCGATGGACAGAAAGTCGCGGCCCTGCCAGGTGCCAAACTGGAAGAATTAATGCAGAACGGTGCCCTGGCGGCGATATTCTCCCAGGCGTTTTCCATGGAGAACTGGAACCGGCTGTTCGAACGTCGGGATCGTCATCCAGGCGCGTAAATCTGTAGGTTCGCTCAGGTGGGTTTTCAAACCTGCCTGAGCAGCAACTGCGCATAAAACCCGTCAGTGCCATGCAGGTGCGGCCAGAGTCGCAGGCATCCGTCGCGCTGCAATTGCTCCTCCAGTGCCGGCGTCCGCTGACTGATGGCAGCCAGGGTCCGGTCATCAGGCGGCAGCTGAACGCCAGCCATTGAAAAATCCTCGTGACTTTCCAGAAACTGTCTGATTACTGCTTCATTCTCTTCGGTCAGCAGCGAGCAGGTACTGTAAACCAGTCTGCCTCCGGGACGCACATGCTGAGCGGCACTGTCGAGGATCTGTAACTGCCACTGCTGCAACTCCGCCAGATCTGTCACCTGATAGCGAAGGGCCGGATTACGACGCAGCGTACCTGAACCACTGCAGGGTGCATCGACCAGTACAGCATCACACTGTCCCCGCCATTCGCCGAAAACGCCGTCGCCGGTCACTGCCCGAAGTCTGACAGACGTAATCTGGTTACGTTCCAGTCGCGGTTTCAGCCGCCCGAGACGGGAAGGCTCAATATCCGCAGCGATGATCTCGCCCTGATCATTCATCAGGTCAGCCAGCTGCAAGGTTTTCCCACCAGCACCCGCACAGTAATCCAGCACCCGCTCGCCAGGCTTCGGTTGCAACAACCAGCCGATTAACTGGCTACCCTCGTCCTGAAACTCAAACATGCCGGCACGAAACAGGGGTGACTGGTTCAGGGGTTTGCGTTGCAGCATCCGTAATCCGAATGCAGAGAACGGGGTATTTTCTACTTCAAAACCGGCCTGATTCAGTTCGGCACCCAGTAACAGCCGGTCGCTCATTCGGAAAGCGACCCTCAGGTCCACCGGTGCTTCTTCCTGCATGGCCAGGGCCAGCGACCGGATTTCAGCCTCTGTGAGCGTCAGCTCAAGAGATGCCAGCATCCAGTCGGGTAAATTCAGCGCATCTTTTAAATCCGTCAGATTCGGCGTCTGGTTCAGTGCCTGCTGCAGCGGAAGGCCGAGGTGCTGCCATTCAAAGGGTATATCCAGGGATTGCGGATAGCAGCAAATGAGCCATGCAATGACCAGGCGCTCTGCCTCCTGCTGCAGCGGCGACGCCTCATCCGGTGAGTCAGCGTCTGCTGCATCGATGGGCCACAAACCCGCCATCCGCAATCTGGCCTCGAGTTCCCGGCGACGGCGCAGGCACCCGAATACTATCTCTGCCGTTTCCCGCCTGTCGCGGGAACCCATCTTACGATGCGCCTTAAAGTAGCTGTCGGTGACAGCGTCGGCAGCCATCTCCATGGTCAGGATAACAGCGAGGATATCGGTAGCTTGCTGAATGCGGCTGCGAATAAATTTAATCATGGACGGGTGCTTCAACACTCAGGTGAATGGCGCTGTCACTGGTATGACATCGTGTGACAAACTATGCTTCAGACATAATGGGCGTCTGCAGCGACCTGCGATGATCAGGCCACGGGAAACGCTATCGGAAGGCCTGATATCTGGCTCTGCGAGCGGGCTTCCGCAGGCAGCGCGAATCTTAACACCAACGGGGCAACAATCATTATCAAAGTGCTATGAATATTATGATCACAGGGCGCGATACTGACGCCATGCTCCGGAACTTGCCATATGCAGTCGGCTACGCGAATCTTTGCTGTCGCAAGCGTCTGTTACTGACTGAATCTGACTATTAACCGAAGGTCCCCTATGTCAGCAGAACATCTGAAAACTGGTCTGATTCTGTCCGGCGGTGGCGCAAGGGGGTCTTATCAGGTCGGGGTCCTGAAGGCGATCGCCCATCTGATGCCCGATGGTGGCAGGAATCCATTCGATATTATTTGCGGGACTTCCGCTGGCGCCATCAATGCATCTTTGCTTGCCTGTGAGTGCGATCACTATGGGCATGCCATTACCCGGCTGGAAGAACTGTGGTCGAATCTGGACTCTCACCACATCCACAAGGTGGGTTTCTGGGAACTGTTCAAATCCACGACAAAAATTTTCCGGTCCTTCTTTCACTCTGGCATCGTCGAAGGTGAGCCTTCAGCCCTGCTCGACAATTCCCCCCTGCGCCATCTGTTGGGAAAGGAAATTGATTTCAGCAAACTGTCCCTGCGCCTGGAACAGGGAGACCTGACAGCGCTGAGCATCACTGCCCTCGCCTACAGTTCCGGGCAGAATGTCAGTTTTTTTCAGGGCGCCGACGACGCAGAGCCGTGGCGACGCAATCAGCGCATCGGATTCAGGACTGTGCTGAATCTGGACCACCTGATGGCTTCCTCGGCGCTGCCGGTGATATTTCCACCAGTCAGGATTCACAACGAGTATTTTGGCGATGGTGCCATTCGCCAGAATGCCCCTCTCAGCACCGCGCTGCATCTGGGAGCCGGCAAGCTATTCGTGATTGGTCTGAGCCATAATGCCCGGGAATCCCGCGCAGCCCACGAGATAGAAAAACACACGCCAACGCTGGCGCAGATAGCGGGTCATCTGCTGAACTCTTCATTCATTGACGCCATGGATGAAGACCTGGAAATGCTGGAACGCTTTAACCTGATCAGCCGCTACCTGAGCAGCGACCAGATCAACGCGGTTAACCTGAAACCCGTGGAAGTGATGACTATCATGCCATCGGTACGGTTCGACGAAATCGCCGCCCGCCACATCGCCAGCCTGCCCCGTTCGATGCGCACTTTCTTCCGGACCATTGGTGCAACAGCAACCGGGGGCGGTGCCAGTCTGGCCAGTTATCTGCTGTTCGAGGCGGGATTCTGCAATGAACTGATTGAGGCGGGCTACAACGACACCATCGAGCGGCAGGAAGAGATCGTGCGGTTTCTTAGCGATTAGCTCAGGGCTGTCTACAAGCTCAGGGCTGTTTACCCGCTCAGGGCTGTTTACCCGCTCAGGGCTGTTCACCACGCAGTGTGAGGACCAGGATTCGGGCGCCGCCATGGTTGCGGTGTTCGCACAGATAGATGCCCTGCCAGGTCCCCATATTCAGGCGTCCCCGGGTTACCGGAACAGTCACGCTGCTGCCCAGCAGGCTGCTCTTCAGATGCGCCGGCATATCATCGCTGCCTTCCAGGGTGTGCTCATAGTAGGGCGCATGTTCCGGCACCATCTGATTGAAGTGACTTTCGAAGTCTGTCCGTACCGTGGGATCGGCATTTTCGTTGATGGTGAGCGAAGCAGAAGTGTGTTTGATGAAAATGTGTAGCAGACCCACCGAAAAATCAGCCACTTCCGGGCATTGCGCCAGCACTTCAACAGTAATCAGGTGAAAACCGCGGGGCCGGGCCCGCAGGGTAATTTCTTTCTGATACCAACGTGACATAACTTGCTTACCATTCCAGAAGCTTGCGGCGCGAAAGCCCAATTCTAGCCGGATTCGCCTGATTGACATAAGTGCCGGCAGTCCCTAACGTCAGAGACCATGAGCTAAAAAGGCACGACATCACGCTGCCAGTACAATTATTCAGGAGAGGGAACATGAGCGACTATGACCTGATTATCAGGGGTGGGACGATTATCGACGGCAGCGGTGCCAGTGCATACCGCGCTGATATCGCCGTCAGGGAAGGGCTGATTGCGGAGATCGGTCAGATTAGCGGATCTGCAGCCTCAGTCATTGATGCCACCGGCGCCATTGTAACGCCAGGTTTTGTTGATATTCACACGCACTATGACGGGCTGGCTACCTGGACGGATCGCATGAATCCTTCCAGCCATCACGGCGTGACGACCGTGGTGATGGGGAATTGCGGTGTGGGATTTGCCCCTGTCCGGCCGGCCGATCATGAGCTACTGGTAGAGCTGATGGAAGGCGTGGAAGATATTCCGGGTACGGCCCTGCATGAAGGTCTGCCATGGGCCTGGGAAACTTTCCCGGAATATCTGGATTTTCTGGACCAGCGTCAGTACGACATGGATATTGCTGCCCAGTTACCCCATGCGGCGCTGCGGGTATATGTGATGGGCCAGCGCGGTGCTGACCGCGAAGAAGCCACCGAAGCAGATATTGCCGAGATGCGCAGACTGACCGCTGAAGCCATGAAGGCCGGCGCGCTGGGCTTTACCAGTTCCCGGACCCTGAATCACAAAAGCATTAAAGGCGATCCGACGCCTTCCCTGACAGCCGCCGAAGCAGAGTTGGTAGGCATTGCCCAAGGTGTCGCTGATGCCGGAACCGGCGTACTGGAAATGATTTCAGACTTCAAAGGGCTGGATCAGGAGTTCCAGATACTGATGCATATGGTGGATGCTGCCAAAGCCCCCATGACCATCTCGCTGGCGCAGGGTCTGAATGCCAACGGCTGGAAAAAGATTCTTAACAAGATTGACGAAGCCAATGCTAACGGTCGCGAAGTAAAGGGTCAGGTGGCACCACGCGCCATTGGCGTATTATTCGGACTGACCGCCAGCAACACCCCTTTCAGCGGTTGTCAGACCTATCGCGATATTTCCAAACTGCCGCTGGCAGACAAGGTTCGTGCGCTGTCTGAGCCGGAGTTCCGGCAGCGATTGCTCGCTGAGTATCACGACCGGCCAAACACCGTAAACCTGAATAACTTCTGGGCACTGACGGAGGACTGGGACTATGAACCAGAGCGGTCTCAGTCAATAGGTGCCATGGCGGCACAGCAGGCTAAAGACCCCGCAGAGCTGGCGCTGGACATCATGCTGCAGAACAATGGTGAACAACTACTGTACATGCCGTTTGCGAACTATACCGATGGCAACCTGGATTGCTGCCGGGACATGATCCTGGCCGAAAATACAGTTATGGGGCTGGGAGATGGCGGTGCCCATGTCGGGGCTATCTGCGATGCGAGCTTTATAACTTATCTGCTCACTCACTGGGGCCGTGACCGCAAGCGTGGAGACAAGATCCCGCTGGAAACCCTCATCAAAGCCCAGACCAGTGATACGGCGAGCGCCGTCAGACTGCATGATCGCGGCCTGTTAAAGCCAGGCTTGCGGGCGGATATCAATGTCATTGATTTCGATAATTTACGCCTGGCCCTGCCCAGCATGGTCCATGACCTGCCTTCCGGCGCTGGCAGGCTGGAGCAGAAAACCACTGGATATCTGGCGACCATTGTTAATGGCACCGTCACCTACCGCAACGGTGAAGCAACCGGCGAGTTACCCGGCCGGCTGATTCGCGGCGCCCGTGAGGCCACCATGCAGGCATAAAAAAACGCCCCTCGGGGCGTTTTCTGTGGTTTTGTCAGTTGCGAGCGTGAAACGCTGCCGCATGCATGCGGCAGCCCATGCTCAGCGACCGGTAAATTTCGGCTTACGGCGCTCGATAAACGCCTGCACACCTTCCTTGAAATCTTCACTGGCAAACATACCCGCCAGATGCACCATCAGATGATCAACAGAGGTGTCATAGGATTCTTCCAGTCCCATGCGCATCATGCGCTTGGTGGTCTGAACCGCCAGCGGCGCATTGTCGGCAATTTCCTGCGCCCACTCCAGCGCGGTTTCCATCAGTTTGTCATCAGGCACTATGGTATTGACCAGGCCGATTTCCAGACATTCCTGTGCGCCCAGTACCCGTGCGCGGTAATAGAGTTCAGCCGCCTTGGCCCAGCCGATCAGACGCGGAAGTAACCAGGTGCCGCCGCTTTCGGGCACCACGTTACGCTTGGCGGTCACGGCTGCCATTTTGGCTGATTCCGCGGCAATTCTGATATCACACAACAGGGTAATATCCATACCATAGCCGGCCGCAGCACCGTTCAGGGCGCAGATCACAGGCGTATCCAGACTCCACATCACGTTGATCGGTGCATCACGCAA
Organism: Pseudomonadales bacterium; assembly: GCA_020443225.1. Classification (GTDB taxonomy): domain Bacteria; phylum Pseudomonadota; class Gammaproteobacteria; order Pseudomonadales; family Azotimanducaceae; genus UBA4582. The sequence goes on along the minus strand of JAGRIO010000014.1, from coordinate 14,568 downwards.
ATCAAACAGGGTGCGCGGACGGTTTTCACCACCGCTACCACTACCAATGCCGCCCTGGCCCACGTCAATCAGATCCAGACCAGCACAGAAACCTTTGCCGCTGCCTGTCAGGATGATGCAACGAATGTCCGGATCCTTGTTAGCCTCAACCATTTTGACCGACAGCTCATTCAGCATGGGACGGCTGATGGCGTTCAGACGGTCCGGCCTGTTCAGGGTGATAATGGCAATGTTATCTCGTTGTTCAACCAGCACTTCGTCAGTGCTTGAAGGCGTTAAGGCCATGGTCTGGCTCCTGTTATTGTGACTGTTCAGCCACGTACCATGACAGAATTCGGGTCCCGAATAAAGTCGGCAATATGGCGGATCACCGGGTTGTTCTGACGGTGCAGGCGCGAGAAAGACACTATGATCTCAACGTGTCCCAGCCCCTCATAAACCTCCCGGGCGGCAGGGCCACCTACCGCCTGCAACTTCTCCATCAGACTCTTGGAATGCCCGCGCCGGACCCGCCGGTCATCGCTACCATGGAGTAAATACATAGGTGGGGCATCGGCACGGACAAAATTGACCGCCTGCGACAGAGGGTAATGCTCCTCTGGCCCAAATAAATCCCAGTGGGGGTCTTCCGTAAAGGGGAAGAAATCGTAGGGGCCTGCCAGACCTATAAAGCCCTTAATGCGTCCGCGCACCGCCGCTGGCAGGTCCAGCAGGGATTCATTCAGGCACATCAGCGCACCAATCTGCGCACCTGCGGAATGTCCCATTACAAACACTGGCTGATGTGCGGGTGTATTGTTCAGCACCCAGTGGGTTGCAGCCGAGGCATCGGCAATAATCTGCTCAAAGCGAACCTCTGGGTACAGGCGGTAGTCCGGTACAACAACATCGCAACCCAGCTGAATCAGCGTATCCGCCACGAAGCGGTAGTCCTGACGGCGACCGCTTTGCCAGTTACCACCGTAAAAAAACAGTACCAGTGGCCGCTCAGCATCACCCGGAAGGCGATAGTAGTCCAGCCGCTGACGGTTTTGCTCAGCGTAGGCAATATCGCAACTCACTTCATAGGCACCCAGCCTGGCCAGCAAATTGATACAGCGCAACCCCAGTGATTGCCCCAGTTCCGATAACAGTGCGTTTATTTTCAATGGCTTAACAATTTAAATTCCAGTATCATGCTGCGCTTGCGTTATTTCCGGTATTCAGGCCGGGAACCGGCGATAGCCGGCAGGCGCTCTCTAATAAGCATAATCCGCGCACACTTAAAGATAAACGAGATAACTTCAGTTGAAGTCTTATTGCTACCTGCTTTTTGCCCTGACAACCCTGACATTCAGCAACGCTTCATCAGCCGTCGAAGATTACGCAAACAGGATCCTTGAGGTTCAGCGTTTCAATGCGGCTGACATCGATATTACCGTTGACGGCAAGCTTGATGAACCAGAATGGCAGAACCTGCAACTGGTCGAGGACTTTCTGACCATCGAGCCAGACACCCTGAAGCCTGCCGGAGAAACCACCACCGCCCGTTTCTTCTATACGGAAAAAGGGCTCTATCTGGGCATGTACAACAAGCAGGATCCTTCGACGATCATCGCTCGTCTGAGCCCACGGGATCAGTTTATCGCCCGTGATGGTAACAGTTTTACTCTCGATCCCAGTGGGCAGGGATTGTACGGCTACTGGTTCGGGGTCAATCTCGGTGATGCGCTGGGCGATGGCACCGTGCTGCCGGAACGCCAGTACAGCAATCAGTGGGACGGTCCCTGGGATGGTGCTTCCGCCTATGTCGAAGATGGCTGGACGACGGAATTCTTCATCCCTTGGTCAATGATGACCATGCCGGAAACCGATTCAGACATCCGCCAGTTCGGTTATTATGTGTCCCGTCAGGTGGGATACAAAAATGAACGCTGGTCAGTGCCGGGTCTGCCGCGTACGCATCCGATCTTTCTGTCGGGTCTGCCAAAGCTGCAGTTTGAAGGTTTGCAACCCAGGCAACAGCTGACCTTCTACCCCTATGCATCAACTACTTACGATAATGCCCGCACTGATGGTAAAGATGCCTACAAAGCTGGCTTCGACCTGTTCTGGCGACCCAGTACCAATCTGCAGCTGACGGCGACTGTGAACCCGGACTTCGGTAACGTGGAATCTGACAATGTCGTCGTCAACTTGTCCGGCTTTGAGACCTTCTTTCCGGAAAAGCGCGCGTTCTTCCTGGAAGGCAACGAAATTTTCGTACAGACCCCGCGGGGCCGGCCCGGTCGTGGCGGTGGCACCCCTACCACTCTGGTCAATACCCGCCGTATCGGTGGTCCACCCAAGAGCACCGGTGTCGATGCCTTTGAACTGGAAGGCATCGAAGAAAACCAGCCATCTGAACTCTTCGGAGCCGTGAAGATCACGGGCCAGAATGGAAACTGGCGTTACGGCACCCTGGCCGCATTTGAGGAAGACACCAAACTGCATGGTGAATTCAGGGGCGCACCGCTGAATTTCACCCAGGATGGCCGCGAGTTTGGTGTCGCACGGGTGCTGTATGAAGACACCAGCACCGGTGCCCGCAGAGCACTGGGCTGGATTGGTACCGCGGTTAAACACCCGCAGAACGATGCCTTCACGCAGGGGCTGGACTTCCACTATCTGTCCCAGACTGGCGCGTTTAATACCGATGCACAGATTCTGTATTCCGATGTCGATGACGTTACCGGCGAAGGTGGGTTTATCGATTTCACCTACAGCCCGGAGCAGGGGGTGACGCACACTTACGGTTTCGACTATTACAGCGACGATCTGGAAATTAATGATTTCGGTTTCCTGCGTCGCAACGATCTGTACGGCAATGAGTACACCTGGCGCAAGTTCGAGTCTGGTCTGGAAAACCTGAAATCGCTGGAAACCAAAATACGCCTGGTGCATGACTACAATACAAACGGTCAGGTTGTTCGTAGCGGTATCTTTGCCAGTCAGGACAGGGAGTTCAAAAACAACAACTTCCTGTTTTTCGAACTGGACTACTTCCCCCGCCGCTGGGATGACATCAACAGTGAGGGTAACGGTGCTTACAAAATGGATGACCGGTTCAAGACCGGTGTGTTCTTCTCCACCGATGAATCACGGAAATTCAGCTTCGGAACCGGCGCTTTCTATCGCAGCGAATCCATTGGCGGCCACAGTGAAGAGTATGAGCTCGAACTGCGGTGGCGACCTACAGACCGCTTTTCACTGATCAGCTATCTCGGCTATGAGAAGAAAAAGGGCTGGCTGTTGCACAGCGAAGACCGGGAGTTTACCAGCTACAACTCGACTCACTGGCGGCCGAAAATCTCGATGGACTATTTCATCAGTGCACGGCAGCAGTTCCGGATTACCGCGCAATGGGCTGGCATCAAGGCTTTTGAGGGCTCTCGCTGGTTGATTCCACCCGGTGATGGAGAGCTGGAACCACTGGCGCGGGGAGCTGGAGTGGACCCAAGGGCCTTCAGCATCTCACGCCTGACCTTTCAGGCGCGCTACCGCTGGGAAATTGCGCCCTTGTCTGATCTGTTTGTGGTTTATACCAGGGGGTCAGATGTGGATAGCCGGCCTGATGAGAGCTTCGGCAGCCTGGTTCGCGATTCCTGGACTGAGCGACTGGTGGATGTGCTGGTCGTCAAACTGCGCTACCGTATCAGCACCTGAGTAAAGCCATGTCTGACCCGCTATGGATATTCGGGTACGGTTCCCTGATCTGGCGGGTCGACTTCCCCTTCGTAAGATCTGTGCCCGCCTGGATATACGGCTGGTCGCGCCGCTTCTGGCAGGGTTCCACTGACCACCGGGGCCTGCCCGGTGCACCGGGTCGGGTTGTTACCCTGACAGAAGCCCTCAACGAGCGCTGTGACGGGATGGCCTATCTGATTGACCCGACCCTCGCGACCGGAGTGCTGGACGCACTGGACTATCGTGAGAAAGGTGGGTACGAACGACTGACCCTGCCTCTGCACTTTCTGAACGAGCATGGCGAGCACCAGCAGGTGACAGGCATCACCTATCTGGCGACTGAGCTGAATCCTGAATATCTTGGCCCGGCATCCAACGAAGATCTGGCACGGCAAATCTGGCAGGCACACGGACCAAGCGGCAGCAACGAAGAATATCTGTTTGAACTGGAACGGGCCCTGCTGGCGCTGAACTGTGAGGACCATCATGTGGCGGAGATCGCCGCCAGCGTACGGCGCCTCAAATCCGGTTTGAATTAGCCCACACAAGTGATTACAGTCGTGTACAAAACTTCATCTGTCCGACCATGCGCCAGATAAGGGCCCGGTGTTCAGACTCAGACCACTTACGATTAACAGGCTACGACCGATCATGCAAATCATCCCGGAACTGGAAGCACTCTCCCCCACCCTGACTGAATGGCGCCGGGATATTCATGCCCATCCTGAACTGGCCTTTGAAGAACATCGGACCGCGCGCATCGTCGCCGAAAAGCTGGAAAGCTTCGGCATTGAAGTTACTACCGGAATTGCAGGTACCGGTGTGGTCGGCACCCTGAGTCGTGGTCGTGCTAACCGGGCCATTGGGTTACGGGCTGACCTGGACGCCCTGCCGATCCATGAAGCTAACGACTTTGCTTATGCGTCCACTTCATCTGGCAAGATGCACGCCTGTGGACATGATGGTCACACTATTATGCTGCTGGGCGCGGCAAAGCATCTGGCTGAAAGTGACAGCTTTGAAGGCACTGTGCACTTTATTTTTCAGCCAGCGGAGGAAAACGAAGGCGGCGGACGAGCCATGATAGAAGACGGGTTATTTGATCGTTTCCCGGTGGAATCTGTGTTTGGCATGCACAATACGCCTGGCATGCCGGTAGGAACCTTTGCTATTCGCCCCGGGCCCATGATGGCCGCGTTCGATATTTTCCGGGTAAAAGTCACCGGACGTGGCGGCCATGCTGCTATGCCCCATCTGACTGTGGATCCCATTATTGTCGGAGCCAGCATCGTTCAGGCCTATCAGACCATCGTCAGTCGCAACATCAACCCACTGGAACCTGCAGTGCTGAGTATTACCCAGTTTCATGCTGGCGACGCCTATAACGTGATTCCCAATGAAGTTGAAATCAGCGGCTGCACCCGCAGTTTCACCCCGAAAGTGCAGGCCCGGCTGGAAGACAAGATGCGTACCCTGGCCCAGCAGATTGCTGCTTCCTATGGTGCTGAAGTGGAGTTCACTTATGAGCAGCGTTACCCACCAACCATTAATTCGGAGCTGGAAGCTCAGGTAGCTGCGGATGTAGCCGCCACTATTGTCGGTGAAACCCGCGTCAACCGATCGCCACAGCCAGCCATGGGTTCAGAGGATTTCGCCTATATGCTGCAGGAAAAACCCGGCAGCTATATCTGGATTGGCAATGGTGATGGTGAGGGAAGTTGCATGGTCCATAACCCTGGTTATGACTTCAATGACAACATCCTCTCACTAGGTGCCACCTATTGGGTCAGGCTCACCGAACACCTTTTGCCGCGCGTAAGTCAGGCCATCTCAGCTGGCAGCTGAGATGCGAAATCCCAGGCGAGGAAAATGAACGGCCACATCGCCGACCTGATCATCTGTTCGGCGAATGACGATTTCCTCCAGTGAAGCCAGCAGCAACTCGCCCCGAACCGGATTGAAGCCATAGTCAATGGGTTGTACTTCAACCAGGTCACCGGGTCTGAAACTGTCGATATCCATAGTCCCGGCTTTGGCTACGGTAACTGGTGCGGAGTTCCGGGCGATCTCCAGTGCCGCTGAGCCTTCTGTTTCGGTCACCTCACCGTGACCGAATGCAGCCATGCGCTCCATCCAGCCAGTCACCTGCCTGAAGGGTTCAAACAGCGGCTTCAGCGCGGGATTACCATATACAAACCAACAACAGTGATAAGTCGAGAAATCGACAATAGATGGCTCGCTACCGGCCATAAACGCCGAACCTGCCAGCTGCTGATCTGTCCGCTTCAGATGCTGAATGAAATAAGGCTGGGCAATACTCAGGTCCATGGCCAGTTCCTGTGAGCCTTTGCTGAGTTCCGCCCGGTCAGCCATAAACGCCTGAACCGCAGCAGGATCATTGAAGAGTGGATTGTTGCCGGCAGCTGCAGGCTGAAACGCCACCGCAACCGCACATTTGAAAAAGAAGGTATCCGTCCAGTGGGCCAGCGCTTCCAGTGCCTGCTGCCCGGCAGGAAATATGTTCCGTTGCGGGTGCAGGTGATTAATAGCTCTGGCAATGATGGCACTGTCGCAGTAGATGTCTGCTCCAATCTGCATCACCGGCGTTTTCCGGTAACCACCGGTCAGTGGCATCAGGTCCGGCTTCGGCATGATGACCGGTATGGTAACGGACTGATAGGACAGGCCTTTGTATCCCAGAATAGCGCGGATTTTCTCGGAAAATGGCGATTCAGGATACTGATGCAAAATGATCTCAGACATAGCACTTCCTTAGATGGGTTTTGCCCGATGATAGCACTCGCGTGCCAAATTTCTTATAGTCGCTACACCATACAGGAACGGAAGTAAGAAGATGAGACTCAACGAACCGAGAATCCCAGCCATCCATGAAGATAACTGGGACGAAGATCAGAAGCAGATATTTAATGGTCAGGAAATGCGTGGCGCGGTGCAGAATATCTTCCGCACCATGGCCAATCACGCCAAGCTGGCAAAGCGCTGGCTGGTATTCGGTAACCACATTCTGTCCAAGTCTACCCTGTCGCCTCGCGAACGTGAGATTGCTATCCTGCGAATTGGCTGGTTGTGCCAGTCAGGATACGAATGGGGTCAGCATGTGCTGATCGGTAAGCGCGCCGGCCTGAGCGAAGAGGAAATCGAGAACATCAAGGCGGGCGCAGACGCAGGCTGGAACGAGCATGAAGCCCTGATCATCCGCGCAGCTGATGAACTGCACGATGATTCCTTCATTACAGATTCAACCTGGCAGGGACTGACTAAAACTTATTCCACCGAACAGATGATGGATCTCGTATTCACCTGTGGTCAGTACACCATGGTGTCCATGGCACTGAATTCCTTTGGCGTCCAGCTGGACCCTGATCTGAAGGGTTTCTGAGCAGCCACGCGTTCTGTACCGGAACCAATGACAAAAGTCAGGAACAAAAAAAGCCGCTTAACGCGGCTTTTTTATGTGACAAGCACCTGTCTCAGAATTGGCGCACTGAGAGCTTCCATACTCAGTGGTAATCGCCGGAATCAGTTAACTGTCCCGAATTTTCTGCCAGAATAAGTTAACTGTCCCCGATTTAGTCGAGCCTGACGGACTTGTCGATCTGGGCCCAGGCGAGTTTAGCCATGTTGTATGCGCCTTCACCGGCTTGTTGTGCACGCTGGCTGGCGGCGGTGCCGTCGAGCACCCTTTTTGCGATGCCCTGCAGAATGGCGGCCAGGCGGAACATATTAAACGCGAGGTAGTAATCCCAGTCTTCGATGCCATCCCGCCCCGTGCGTTTGCAATAGGCTTCGACGTATTCCTCTTCGCTTGGCAAACCCAGTTTCTTCAGATCAGCATTACGCCAGGCATCGCGGTAGGGCCGGCACAGATAAGCGAAGTCTGACAACGGATTACCCAGAGTACTGAGTTCCCAGTCCAGAATGCCGATAACTTCACCCCGTTCCCGGTGCATCATCAGGTTATCCATCTTGAAGTCACCGTGCACAATGGCGCAGTCATCATTTTTCGGGAAGTGTTTGGGAAAGTACTCAATGAGATTATCCATATAGGGATTATCCACCGTTTTGGTGTACTCATACTGCCCTGCCCAACGAGTGTACTGACGCTGGATATAATCTGTTTCCTTGCCGAAATCCTGTAGCCCAACGGCTTTGTAGTCCACCTGGTGTAATTTCGCCATTGCAACATTGGCAGCATCCCAGAGTTCGCTGCGCTCAGTTGCAGAATAAGGTCCGGTACTCAGGTCCCAGATTACCCGGCCGTCAAGATACTCCATAATGTAAAACATGGTGCCGATCACGGATTCGTCTTCGCACATGGCCCAGGTCCGGGCTGTCGGCACATCGGCGTTGTTCAGCGCCGTCAGCACTTTGTACTCACGGTCTACGGCGTGGGCTGATTTCAGCAGCATCCCTGCCGGCTTCTTTCTCAGAACGTAACGGTTTGCCCCGGAAGTCAGCAGGTAGGTTGGGTTAGACTGGCCACCAGCGAACTCTTCCACCAGTAAGTCGCCGCTGTAACCTTCAACATTTTCCAGCAAAAACCTGTGTAATGCCGCTTCATCGAATTTGTGTTTGTCCTGAACCGGAATCGTGCCGGTATTATCTTCTGCCTTAAAATCTGTCATGGTTTTCCCTCTTACCTGATCAGGTTACATGAGAGCAGCCGCCACTACCCTGCAGAGCCCGTATGTAAGCTCCTTCACTTACCTGAAGTAACTTGTGTCTGATGTAAATTGTGCGGGGTGTAAATTGTGCCCGATGTAAATTGCGACCCTATATCGTCCACCTGACAGCTCAGAGCGAACTGAGAATTTCCAGCACATCATCATGGTGGGTCTTGGTTCTGACCTTCTCCATAATATGTTTCAGCTTGCCATCCTTACCGATGATAAAGGTAATACGGTTAATACCCATATATTCCTTTCCCATGAACTTCTTGAGTCCCCAGACGCCGTATTTCTCTGCGATGGCATGATCTTCATCAGCCAGTAAATCAAAATTCAGATTGTCGCGCTCGCGGAATTTAGCCAGCCGGGCAGGTGCATCCGGACTGACACCCAGCACCACGGCACCAGCTTTGGCGAAGGCCTTCTGTGAATCACGAATACCACAGGCCTGGGTCGTGCAACCCGGTGTCATGGCCTTGGGATAGAAATACAGGACAACATGTTTGTCGTCCCGGAAGTCTTTCAGACTGATTTTCTGTCCATCCTGATTTTGCAGTGTAAATGCAGGGGCGTTATTACCAATCCTGGGAAGTGTCACCGCTGGAACTCCTTTGCTTGTTGCCGATGGTTAAAACTGCTGACTAATACCATTTACTGAGTCAGCGACCTGACGCCTGCCTGAGCTTATTATTTCTCGCTTTATCGGGTCACCGTGGGGATTGCCACAGGCAACCTCAGCCAGAAATGACCACCGATTTCCGACAGGTTTAAGAGCACAAAGTTACCAGCTTCGCATGACCGAGGCCATAGAGGTGATCAAGCGGATGTGGGTGGTTGCTGATGAATATCCCCGGTAATCAACCCGGAGAATGCTCGACTGACACAGCTCTGATCAGCCTGGCGAATGCACACAGGAACCGGGAGAATCAGGACAGAAACTTATCAGGCGACTGACAGGATGTCAGGCGGGAAGCGTGATGAAGAGAGGCTGCAAGCCTCTCTTCATCGGGCAGGACATCAGGACACTGTCCAGGTATGACCGCTGCGCAGCAGGTCATTCACATTAGCAGGACCTCGCGCTTCACGAACGGCAATCCGCTGGTCGTAGACTTCTTCGGTATAAGCCTTACGGGTTTCCGCGCAGTACAGAACCCCAATCGGTTCCGGGAACTTGCCAGATTCCAGACCGGTAAGCATCTGAGCAATGACCTTATTGCCTTCGTCATGTACCAGAATATCCGCTTCAGTGACGCCGTCTTCACCCAGGGTCACGACTTCCAGAGCCAGGGTGTTCAGGTTCAGTCTGATACCCTTCTGGTTATCCGCACCGAACAACATTGGCTTGCCATGTTCCAGAACCAGACGCGAATCGGCTGCTGTTTTCTTGTCTTTCACATAATCAAAGTTACCGTCGTTATAGACCGGGCAGTTCTGATAGATCTCAACAAAAGAGGCACCACGGTGCTGATGAGCGCGTTCCAGAATCGGCGTCAGGTGCTTGGCTTCCGTATCAATAGAACGGGCAACAAACTGCGCACCTGCACCAATGGCAAAACTGCAGGGGTCAAGAGGCGCATCAATTGAGCCGTCAGGGGTTGATGGTGACCTGGTGCCCACTTTAGAAGTCGGCGAGTACTGTCCCTTGGTCAGCCCGTAGATTTCGTTGTTGAACAGGATAATCTGCAGGTCCACATTCCGGCGCAGAACATGAATCATATGGTTACCGCCAATACTGAAGCCGTCACCATCACCTGTGATCACCCAGACATCCAGTTCCGGATTAGCCAGTTTAACGCCGGTGGCAATAGAGGGTGCCCGACCGTGAATGGTGTGGAAACCATAGGTATTCATGTAGTAAGGGAAACGTGACGAGCAGCCGATACCGGAAACGAACACGGTATTTTCCTTTGAGATACCACTGGTTGGCATGTACTTCTGAATAGTTTTCAGAATGGCGTAGTCACCACAACCAGGGCACCAGCGAACTTCCTGGTCTGTTTCGTAGTCTTTCAGAGTGAGTGGTGCGTTCATTTAGTTGCCCTCCAGCTGAGCTTTGATCTCAGCTTCAATCTCGCGAATCTTGAATGGTTGCCCCGAAATCTTGTTCAGTGCTTTGGCATCGATCAGGAACTTAGCGCGAATGACATTCACCAGTTGCCCGGTGTTCATTTCAGGAATCAGCACCTTTTCAAAGCCCTTGAGCAGCGCTTCCAGGTTAGCAGGCATGGGCCACATATAACGGATATGGATGTGCGACACATCCTTACCTTCGGCACGTGCACGTTTGACTGCCTGGTGGATAGCACCGTAGGTTGAACCCCAGCCCACGACTGCCAGCTTGCCGGTGTCATTACCCTGATCAACTTTCTGGTCAGGGATAAATTTCGCGATGCCATCGATCTTTTGCTTACGGATCATGGTCATCTTGTGGTGGTTTGCAGGCTCATAGGAGATGTCGCCTGTCACGAAATCGCGCTCAATACCACCAATCCGGTGCTCCAGCCCAGGCGTACCCGGCTTGGCCCAGACTCTTGCCAGCGTTTCAGGGTTACGGTTAGCAGGCGAGAAACCTTCGGGATTAGTTTCATGCTTGACAGGGAAATGCTCGTACTCATCAAAGTCCGGCACTTTCCAGGGTTCAGAGGCATTGGCCAGATAGCCATCACTGAGCAGCAGCACTGGGGTGCTGAACTGAGTCGCAAGACGAACCGCTTCAATGGCTACGTCAAAACAATCTGTTGGCGTTGAAGACGCTATCACCGGCATCGGTGTATCACCGTGACGGCCGTAAATCGACTGGTTCAGGTCTGACTGTTCGGTCTTGGTTGGCAGACCCGTAGAAGGCCCCCCTCGCTGAGTGTTCACAACAACCAGCGGCAGCTCCGTGGCACAGGCCAGAGAAATGGCTTCTGCTTTCAGTGCTATACCCGGACCAGAACTGGAGGTGACTCCCAGAGAACCCGCAAAGGAAGCACCGATGGCGGCACAGGCCGCTGCGATTTCGTCTTCCGCCTGAAAAGTCACAACATCAAATTGCTTGAGACCTGACAGCGTATGCAACAGGGCTGAAGCCGGAGTGATCGGGTAGGAAGCAAAAACAATCGGCAGTTCAGCCAGCTGACCGCCTGCCACCAGCCCATAAGACAGGGCTTCGGACCCGGTGGTATTGCGGTAAAGTCCCGGCTCAACATTCGCGCGGGGCACTTTGTAAACTTCAATACCAGTTGGCAGTTCAGCAGTTTCACCGTAGGCATGACCGGCATTGATCGCAGCAATGTTGGCATCCGCGATATCCGGTGCCTTGGCAAATTTCTTTTTCAGACCGGCAATCGCCGCGTCCCGGCTGCGGTCGAACAACCACATGGTCAGACCCAGGGTCCACATGTTCTTACAACGAACCCCGAACTTGTGGGACAGCCCGTAAGGCTTAACTGCTTCCAGCACCTGCTTGGTGATATCAATCGGCAGAACCCGGTAGTTGTCGAGAGAACCGTCGTCCAGAGGGTTGGCGGTATAACCGGCACGAACCAGGTTTTTATCAGTGAACGCATCGGTATCAACGATGATCAGACCGCCATCCACCAGGTCCTTAAGGTTGGTCGTCAGGGCCGCCGGATTCATGGCGACCAGTACGTCTGTCGCATCCCCCGGTGTGGTGACATCATCCGCACCGAAGTAAATCTGGAACGCTGAGACCCCGAAGGTAGCACCGGCTGGCGCTCTGATTTCTGCGGGGAAATCAGGGAAAGTGGCCAGGTCGTTACCATAAAGGGCGGTAGCTTCGGTGAAATTATTCCCCGTCAGCTGCATCCCGTCCCCTGAATCACCGGCAAAGCGGACGACGACGCCGTCGAGCACTTTAGCCTCTTCTGCTTGACTTCTCATATCCTCTACAACAGACATAACTGCATTTCCTGCTTGGTTTTTACGATAAACATTTTCTCGTGCGGCTCTTTTTCGCACGCACACAAAAGCAGGTCGTTCCTGTGAGAAACGACCTGCTATGAAATATTGTTATCACTGGCGTTAACGGCTTGTGACCCTGGCGAGTTATGACTCACCCGTTATATTCTTTTTAACTCAGCTACTTGTGGTAGCACTCCCTCATAAAACCTGTTGATTCTACAAACAAAGGAACATCATCAACAACCCTAATTTGACCTGAAATGATCAGACTAAGGATTCAGATAACCCGCAGTTTCATGACAACCGAACCAATGATGATCTGATCACCATTAGTCACTTCCACATAACCTTTGTGATCAATGGCTTCCCCATTGACAGAGGTTCCATTCGTAGACCCGAGATCCTCGATATACATTCTGTGATCGACCATCTTGAGCCGGGCGTGCTTGCGGGAAACATCAGCGTGATTAATCACATAGGGTGCTTCCTTTGGGTTGCGGCCTATGACCAGACCTTCACCCTGTTCGGTCAGGCGATCGCCGGAAATTCTGAGCAAATAACGGATGCCGTCTTCATCCCGTCCATCAAACACGTACTCGGTGACGCCATCTTCTCCGCGCTCCCAGACCGTTGGCGGTTGCTTCCCCGCTGCAGGTTTTGCTTCGCGAACGGGCGCCTGCGCAGCCTGTCGGTCAGGCAATTCTGCAACCGGTCTGAATTTTCTCAGCGCCATGACGATGCCAAAGATCAGCAACATGGAACTGGTCGTGCCCAGCAGAATGATGAGCATGGTCAACAACTGATTCTGCTCTTCCTGAGAGACTCGCTGTCTTTCCAGTTGAGCGAGCAGACGCTGTTCAGTGTCACGCTGACTTTGCTCCAGGTTACTGAGCAGGTTCTCGCTGTCGACCTTCAGACTAGCCAGCTTTTCCTCAAAGGATATCCGGGCTGCCTCAGCATTCTGATTGGCCAGGGCAGCGGCTTTCATTGCTTCATCAGCCATGGCCCTGGCCTCGCGGGTCTGGACGACCAGATCTGTGTTGCGCTTGTCTGACATACGCAGGCGCTGCTCCAGATCGCTGGCCCGTGACTCTGCCATTTGAGCCTGATCCCTGGCCCGTTCGGCGGCAACCGACGCTTTATCTGCCAGGTCCCGCGCTATGGCCAGGTCAGACAGACAGGCTTGAGTGGTGGAAGGAATCCGCACGCCGGCGCTTGCCAGCAGATTGGCGACAGACTGGGTATTCAGCGCCCGCAACTGGCCGTCCGGATTACGAAACGCCATGTTAAATCCAACGACCTGACCACAGTCGTTACTGAGTACCGCATTGACCAGACTGGCAGGGCCTACCGCATCATGACTGACAACGGTGATATCATTCTGGGGCAACTGGTAGGTATTACGGACGAGGCCCTTGTACTGGCGGACCTTGCCATCATCATTGAGGCCGGACGACCACACCAGATTACCCGGCGGCAGATCGGTAATCAGCATTTCCGCTGCGGCCATGTTCAGACCATTCACCTTCAGCACTACCAGATCATAGGTGGTTTCGCTTACCAGCGGCTGCGCGATCAGCTCTGCCGTGGTTCCTGGTACCTGAATGGTCAGTGTATCAGCGTCACGAATCGCCGAGGCGTTCACCAGCACATAGCCATTGTAACGGTCAGACTGAACGATCAGACCGGTGGCTGAATGACCGATATCGGCACCTTTATAACCGGCGACCCGCACCAGGCCCGTCGGCGCTTGCTGTTCTGCAGACCTTAAGGTCGATGCGAAGCCGGCCAGCAGCAAGGTGGTAAGAAGGATGAGAATGAATCTGTATCTGTTTGGCAGAGTCTTCACTGTTCCGCTCGTAGCCGGCTAAGAACAACTGGCCAGATACTCCCTGATCTGTGGAACTCCGGCGGAAGGTTCCTTCTGCACTGAGGCAACGCTGCCTTTCCTGCGCGAGAAATTCTGTACCGAAGATTCCCGGTGTTAATGATAAGTGCCGGCAATCCACACCGGCATCACTTTTACTGAACCACTAACCGCGGCAGCAGTTTATAACCAGTCACTATGTCGGGCAATATACCCGATAAATGTGCAGATACCATGAAAGCTGCCTCGCAAGCGGCAGGATTTTGTGAACTCTGTCACAAAATCCTGCACTGAAGCAGGTGAAATGAAGCCATTCAGTTCCCGGGCACCGAATTTTCGTCTGTGCCTGAGTGAACAGGCCGGGACCTGTCAGACCACTGCTTCAATCAGGAAGGGGCCAGG
>JAGRIO010000148.1 GCA_020443225.1 Pseudomonadales bacterium | reverse complement strand
GCCCTTCAGTGTCGTGAACGAATCTGGCGATAAACTGAAGATGATGAAGCCGGCGATATCGCTCTTTCTCAGCTGGATATTGATTCGGGTGAGAAGTAATGGGTCCCCGTGATTAGCCGATTGTGCAAACAGTCGTTCCGGCGGCCCGGTTTCGCAGGTCGGCAGGCCAATTTCAAAATCCTCTCCAAGAGGTTCGGACAGGGAGGCAATGCAGGCATTGATAACGATATTGCCGACCTCGCAGAAAGCATCCTGATGGATAGCCTCGACTGACTCGGTGGAGAATTTGTCAGCGAGCATCAGTCGCACAATTTCGATGCTGGTGTCATTGGCGAAAACCAGTTGTGCGCGCCCCAGGAAACCGCCCCGGATTTCCTGTTCGACAGCGCAGAGGTACTGATGGTCACTCATCATTTCCCGAACCTGAGACGGCTGAGCGAATTCAACCACAGGTGTAGTCAGCTCTACTTCCTGATTAACCAGCAGGCTCAGTACTTCAGCAGCCTTGCTGAGGCTGATATTGAATAACTCCTGCAACAGATCCTGTTCCAGATCATCAAGTCCGGTGATGTCCACCATGTGTTTACCCTGTGAAGGTTCGCAACAGGGCCGTCACCGAGGCATCGGTGACTGGTTTCTGTATACAGGCGACTCCCAGTGCAGAGGCGCGGCTTTCAATACTTTTCTGTCCGTTCGCCGTGAGCAGGGTGTACTTTGCCTGTGGGTAGTGGGCCCTTAGCTGAGTAATCAGTTCCAGACCGTTCATGCCCGGCATGTTCAGATCGACAGAGAAATAGTCTACGTGGGATTCCACCACAGCCTGCAGAGCTTCGTCCGCTGAACCAGCTTCCAGAACTATCCAGTCCGGTTCCAGTTCCTCAATAATGGCCTGGGTCATCATGCGAGATACGCGGCTATCGTCGATCACCATGATGGTTCGCTCACTCATAACGATGAAACTCCTCTCACACAGAATGCTGGGCAGAAACGTCGGGCTGGCATTTCTATGCTTTTAACTATAGGTCAGTTTCCGTAGCTTGCCTGCTGATTGACCAGTCGCGGTGTGCTGCGGTGCACATTGTCAGAGCAAATCGCTATACTCCGGTTTTGTCTGTGGATCTGAACGATGGTTTTTCCAGCCAATACACATCCAAGGTTTCTGCCGCTTGAGGGTAGTATTAATTTCAGGGACTTCGGCGGTTATGCCACCACAGATGGCCGTCAGGTTGTGTGGGGCAGGCTCTTTCGCTGTGGTGCATTATCGATGTTGACAGCGCAGGGGAAAGCCGCCTTCAGTGATCTGAATATATCGGTCATCTGCGATCTCCGCCGGGTTGATGAAGCTGCCTATAATCCGACCCCTGCTGAACCACCATTCCATGTGGTTCATATCCCCATTTCACAGGGTAGTACTGGCATGCTGCAGCAAAGTATCCGGGATGCCTCGCAATCGGCCGCAGACCGGATCCGGTTCATGACTGATATCAACCGTGAACTTGCTAGCGATCACACCGCGGAATACCGCACCTTGTTTGAGCAGTTGCTGAATGCCCAAGATGGGTTTCTGTTGCACTGCTCTGCGGGTAAGGATCGTACTGGTTTTGGTGCCGCGCTGATTTTGCATGCGCTGGGTGTGCCTGAACAGGACATTCTCGGGGACTACCTGCTGACTAACGAGGCTAAATGTCTGCGCTACTTTATGGAAAACCGCATGCGTGAACACTATGGTGCTGCGTTTGATGATGACAGTCTGAGTGCCGTAGGTGGTGTCAGGCTGGAGTACCTGCAGGCCGCAATGCAACAGTTGCACGATACCTTTGGGTCTGTTGACCACTATCTGGAAGAGATTGGTGTGGACAGTGTCGCGAGAAAGACTTTGCGGGACCGGTTAACGGTAGCAGTGGTGTAGGGCGGCATTGAATTTGGCGGAGGGGCAGGGATTTGAACCCTGGATGCCTCTCGACATGCCGGTTTTCAAGACCGGTGCATTCAACCGCTCTGCCACCCCTCCGATGGACGCGAAATATACGCGATTCTCCTGCAATTGTTAAGTCACTTTT
Organism: Pseudomonadales bacterium; assembly: GCA_020443225.1. Taxonomy (GTDB): domain Bacteria; phylum Pseudomonadota; class Gammaproteobacteria; order Pseudomonadales; family Azotimanducaceae; genus UBA4582. Next base: position 6,926 of record JAGRIO010000148.1, on the reverse strand, counting down.
CCAAATCTGTTGGCTTCCGGTGAAATTATCGTCAAACTCGTCAGCTACTTGTGAACCGATTACTCAGGCCCAATTTATTTCCCATGCAAGAAATGCTGCTGATCATCGCATTGTGCGCTGGCCTGCTTTACTGGCAGCAGGCTATGAAGTGCAAGGAACAGGCTCTGTATGCTGCCCGCAAGGAGTGCAAAATCTGCGGTGTGCAGCTGCTGGATCAGACGGTGCAGCAGGCGAGAATCTCTCTCAGCAGGGACGAACAGGGGCGCTGGCGAATCTGGCGAGTCTACCGTTTCGATTACACGGAAACCGGGCAGGAACGCTTTAGCGGCACCATCACACTCCTGGGTCAGAAAGTGCTGCGAATTGCACTGGAGACGTTCAATCCGGTCATCCACTGATGTGCCTCAAGTCTGTGATGCGTGTGCTGCTGATGGCTCTTTGCACCATCGCCGCCGTGCAGGCCCGAAGTGACGAAGTTTGCGGCTTTGAATTACCAGCGAGACCCGACCCGGAGCCGTTAAAGAAAGCAGATTTTGCAGACATTCCCAGGAGTAATCAGCAGCGCCAGCAATGGATCCGGGAACGCTGGGCAGACAAATGTGATGAGCTGATCCTGTTGCCTGTCCGTGTTGAGGGGCGTTTGTTCAGTAATCTGATTTGCCGGCTAGAGGGGCAGACAGAAGATACGCTGCTGATCACTGCGCATTTCGACCGCGCCGGCAGCGGGGAAGGTGTGGCCGATAACTGGACCGGCATTCGTTTGGCAGACAGGCTGCTGGACTGGTTCACAACCCACCGTCCCTACCGCTCAGTTGAGTTGGTAGCGCTGGCTGGCGAAGAGGCTGGCATGCAGGGCAGTCGTGCCTGGGTAAGGGAACGATTCAGTTCACGTTACAGGGTGGTCATGAACCTGGATACCCTGGGTCTTGATGATCTGAAGATCGAATCCAACGCGCCACCTTTGCATTGTCTGGCCACAGCGCTGGCTGACAGACACAATATTCCGTTGAGCGGTCAACATGTCCGGGCGCTGGAAAGTGACTTTGACAGTTTTAAACGCGCCGGTCTGCCGGGCATTCATCTGCATTCAGTCGGAAAGCGGGGTAAGCAGCTGATCCATACCTCACGGGACCGGGTGGAAGCGGTGGATTTCAGGAAACTGAATCAGGCGCTTCTTCTTGCTGTGCATCTGGGGCAGACGCTGTCAGCACCACAAGTGGCAGCAGATGAGATGGCTCGTCAGCAGCCTGATGCCCGACCTTAGGTCCTTAGCCAAATATCTCCAGAAAATCCTGTTCCCACTTTGCCAGGTCAGTTCCTTCGGCAGGCTCCAGCAGAACCCCCATACATTGTTCGCCCCGGATCTCGCGGATCCAGCGTATCTCTCCCTGCAGCAGATACATGGCAAAGGGCTCCCCAATACCGATGGTAATATTGAGCCGCGTGCCCGGGTAAAGTGAACCCTCAGTTTTGAACTGCATACCACGGGTAGAGAAGTCGATCGCTTCACAAGCGACGGAAGTGCCGACAATATCAGGGTCTGCCTCGCACTCACTGACGTGCACGAAGAAGCGAATGTTATGCTCAATACGCGGTTCGGTTCTTTTGTCCATCAGGGGCCAGTATGACTTTGTCGCAAAAAGGTAGCAGGATCTTAGGAATTTGATCCCGGTACTGCAAGGAGTTTCCGCCAGACTAGGCCGGATCGATAAGCTGGCGGTAGGTTTTCAGGTGCTCCAGCGCGCGTTGATGCTCACCGACCAGTTCATAGAGACGGGACAGATTATAGTGGGTGTCAGCAAAGGCCAGAGCATTCTGATAGGCCCGGATAGCATCCTGCAGACGGCCGGTTTCTTCCAGCAGAGTCCCCAGATTAAATGCCGCCAGAATATTATCCGGTTCGACTTTAACTGCGTGTCGATAGTGTCGCTCCGCGGCAGCAAAGTCACCGGCTTCCTGGAACAGGCGACCAAGATTTACATGTGCGTCGGCATGATCAGGGTCCAGTTCGAGGGCCCGGAAATAGGCTGTTGGTGCCTCGTCAGGGCTGACGGCTTCCAGATCGACACCCAGGTCATACCAGTCGTCAGCGCATAACTCGTCGTTATGCTCAGCTTCCTCAGCAGCCTGGCGTGCCAGTGGTGCAACCGACCCGGCAAGCTCTGACAGAGAAAAGTCAAAATGATATTGCCCGGACTCCGGGTTGTAGACCTGATCGTCTTCACGAATGACCACTACGCCGCCGTCACCGGATATCCGCAGTGAGGTCAATGGCCGGTTGGCTGGCAATCTTGACCTCAACCTGAACAGGGTGGCGTTGATTCTGCTGCGTCTGACACCAGCAGCCAGCAGGTCTTTGGCAGTCCGCAGCAGTACTATGTCCTGAAAACTGAAACGGTATGGCTGACCCGGTGCCCGGTCCTGGTCGATGATGCCGTGGGCAATATCCCGGATGACCCTCGGTTCCAGCTGCAGCAACTCAGCGATATCGTTGGTAGAGTAGCCCTTCATCCGGTGTCTCTGCGGCTGGTTCAGGAACCAGCGCGGCGAAGCATATCTTTGGCAATCACAGTCTGCTGGATTTCAGAGGTGCCCTCGTAAATTCTGAATAAGCGGACATCCCGGTAGAAACGTTCAATACCATAGTCTTCCACATAACCAGCACCACCATGAATCTGCACGGCATTGTCAGCAACCTTGCCGACCATTTCAGTGGCGAACAGTTTGCAGGAGGCGGCCAGGGCAGCCACGTTCTCACCAGCGTCACGACGCCTGGCGACCTCCTGAACCATGCACCAGGCAGCAAACATCTCTGTCTGGCTTCGGGCCAGCATTGACTGAATCAGCTGAAACTCGGCGATTGCCTGACCGAACTGTTCACGCTCCAGCGCATAGCGAACACTGTCGTCGATCAGACGCTCGGCCACACCCACTGACAGGGCACTGATATGCAGCCGGCCTTTATCCAGAACCTTCATGGCGGTGGCGAAACCGACGTTCTCCCGGCCGCCCACGATGTTTTCGGCAGGCACCCGAACATCATCAAACATGACGTCACAAACATAGGTTCCCTGCTGACCCATCTTCCGGTATGGCTGACCCAGAGAAATACCGTCACTTCTGGCATCCACAAGAAATGCAGAGACGCCCCGGGCGCCAGCCTGCGACATGTCTGTGCGCGCAAATACGGTCAGTAAATGCGCCTTGGGCGCATTGGTAATGTAGCGTTTGGTGCCATTGAGCACGTACTCATCACCATCTTTTTTGGCTGTCAGCTTGACTGATGCGGCATCAGATCCTGCATCCGGCTCTGTCAGACAGAATGAACCGATAATTTCGCCGGTTGCCATCCCGGGCAGATACTGCTGCTTCTGTGCTTCCGTGCCATCGATAACCAACGCCTGCGAGCCGATCCCCACATTGGTACCGAACAAAGAGCGGAATGCGGGGGAAGTGCGGCCAAAGGCGCGGACAACGGCAACTTCCTCTGACATATTGAGTCCCATGCCGCCGTACTCTTCCGGAATGGTCAAACCAAAGAAGCCCAGTTCTTTCATCTCGGTGACTACATCGTCAGGGATCCTGTCTTCGGCACCAACCTGAGATTCCAGCGGCCGCAAGCGGTTTTCCACGAATTTTTCGACAGTGTCTACGAGTTGATTGAGGGTATCGGAGTCAAGAGCCATGAGTCACCTTAGAACGATTGATAAGTCACGCGAATTGACGGCAGCGGCCGTATCTCTGATCTGGCCAAGTCTATATAATGCGCCTTCTTCCGCGCTGCCGAAGGCGTGCATTGTAAGCATCCTGCCGGGAAAGCGCTATTCATAAAAGTGAGGAGGCTATATGGCTGGTTTCAAGTGGGATGACCCTTTCTTTCTGGATGATCAACTCTCTGAAGACGAGCGTCTGATCCGCGACACAGCAAGGGATTATGCACAGGACAAGCTTCTGTCCCGGGTTAAACAGGCATACCGGGATGAGCACTTTCATCGCGAAATCATGAATGAAATGGGTGAATTGGGTCTGCTGGGCTCTACCTTGCCGGAAAAATATGGTTGTTCCGGTGTCAACTATGTTTCCTATGGGTTGGTCGCCAGAGAAGTTGAGCGCGTAGACAGCGGTTACCGTTCTGCCATGAGCGTCCAGTCATCGCTGGTAATGCATCCGATCTACAGTTATGGCAATGAAGAACAGCGGGAAAAGTACCTGCCGAAACTGGCCACTGGCGAATGGGTCGGCTGTTTTGGGCTCACAGAGCCTGACCATGGTTCTGATCCGGGCAGCATGATTACCCGGGCAGAAAAGACCAGTAATGGCTATCTGTTGAATGGCGCCAAGATGTGGATTACCAACTCGCCTATCGCCGACCTGGCGGTAGTATGGGCAAAACTTGATGGTGTTATCCGCGGTTTTGTTGTTGAGCGGGGTACACCCGGATTTGAAACCCGCAAAATCGATGGTAAGTTGTCGTTGCGTGCGTCCGTTACGGGTGAAATTGTCCTGAATGATTGCGAGATTCCCGAAGCGAACCTTCTGCCAAATGTCAAAGGTCTGAGTGGTCCGTTTGGCTGCCTGAACAAGGCGCGATATGGCATCGCCTGGGGTGCGATGGGTGCGGCAGAATTCTGCTGGCATGCAGCACGTTCCTATACGCTTGATCGCAAACAGTTCGGCCGGCCTCTGGCAGCCAATCAGCTGATTCAGAAGAAGCTTGCAGATATGCAAACGGAAATTGCGCTGGGCTTGCAGGGCGCATTGCGACTCGGACGTTTAATGGATGACGACAACTGCCCGGTAGAAAACATTTCGCTGATGAAGCGCAATAACTGTGGCAAGGCGCTGGATATCGCCCGTATGGCGAGAGACATGCATGGTGGCAACGGTATCTCTGACGAATATCATGTGATCCGGCACACCATGAACCTGGAAACCGTCAACACCTATGAAGGCACCCACGACGTCCATGCCCTGATTCTGGGTCGTGCACAGACGGGCTTGCAGGCATTTACCGGCGCGTAAGTCTTCTTTTGCGACCTGTAAGAGATTACCGCTGCTATTGCGGTAATCTCAGTTGCCCTTCAGCCCTTGTATGGCGTGTGATGCAGCTTGCTGCACAAATTATCACCAACTCTTCGCGAAGCTTCCCCTGATACTCCGGTTCAGAGTCATGTCTGTGTAGGCAATGTCTAACGGGTTAATCATATTGTAACCCTTTGAAAACAAGCGATTTCTGTACTTCCAATCATCGTTGGGGCGAGGTAAGTTAAGGCTGTCACTGACTCTGAAGCCGACTGGTGAGGTCCTCTGGTTCTGGCTTCAGAAAGGTAAATGGTGCGAATCTGCCTGGGCAGGGTCACAGGGAAGTACTTGCCAGAGATATCGTCATCGAGAGCCTGCTCTGTTGCGGCAGTTACCACTGTCTTAATGACAGAACGCAGCCCGGGGGCATGCGGGACAGGCTCAGAGGCATGTCAGGTGAGAGATACTGCGGTTTGGTGACACTGAGAAGCAGGATGCAGACTTGCGCAATCAGAAGCCCCGGAAAAGTGGTAATCAAAAAAAGCAGTGGTGGCTGTTCATACCGGCCACTCAGCAAACAGGGAGCAGGTACATGGTAAAGGTGCTGGTAGTAGATGATCACCAGTTGGTCAGGATAGGGACATCCCGGCTGCTGTCAGATATCGAATCTATCGATGTCGTCGGAGAGGCGGGTTCCGGTGAGGAAGCCATTGAGATGGTGCGTGACCTTGATCCGGACGTTGTACTCATGGATGTACAGATGCCAGGTATTGGCGGTCTGGAAGCGACCCGGCGGTGCTTGCGGGTCAACCCGGATCTGAAAATCATCGCGGTCACGGTGCATGAAGACGAACCCTATCCCTCAAAGCTTCTGAATGTCGGGGCTGCGGGTTACCTGACTAAGCGCGCTGATGTTGACGAGATGGTTCGTGCAATCAGGAAAGTGGTGTCCGGGCAACGCTACATCAGTTCCGAGATCGCACAGCAACTCGCGCTGAAACCCTTTTCAGATCACGACAGTTCACCTTTTGAAATTCTGTCGAACCGCGAAATGCAAATCACCCTGATGGTGATCAATGGTCACAAGGTACCTGAAATTTCCGAGCATTTGTCACTCAGCCCCAAAACCGTGAACAGTTACCGGTACCGGATATTCGACAAGCTTGGTGTGCACAATGATGTAAGTCTGACCAAGCTGGCCATCAAACACGGTCTGATCGATGCGGAGGCGGTGGCCTGAAACGGCTGGAATCGCTCTCCGATTGTCGCAGTTGTCCGCGCATAAGGCACCAGTTCGGACGTTTACGCAACAGCCACCCGGACTACTGGAACAGACCCGTGCCGGCTTGCGGCCCGGTTGATGCGAGGCTCCTGATTGTCGGTCTGGCGCCAGGTCTGCATGGTGCAAACCGAACCGGTGTCCCCTTTACCGGTGATGCCTCTGGCGACTGGTTATTTGCCGCCCTGGAGCAGTTTCAGCTGACCAGCCAGTGCCGGATAACCAACGCGGTCAAGTGTCTGCCTCCTGCAAATCTGCCCAATAAAACTGAACTGAGGCGCTGTTCGGCTTATCTGCAGGAAGAAATCTTGCGCCACCAGCAGAACCCCGGACCGGTGCTGGTCGTTCTGGGCGGGGTCGCCCATAAAGCGGTACTCCGGGCCATGGGACATACTGCCGGCGATTTTCCTTTTTATCATGGTGCCAGTACTGAGCTCGGCGGTATGAAGATCTTTGCGTCTTATCACTGCAGTCGCTACAACACCCAGACTGGCAGACTGACCCGCGACATGTTCAATGGGGTGTTCGGTGAAGTCAGTACGGTGATCAATCAATGGCAAATCTGTCACCATCCAGATTGATGCCCTGCTGCAGGCTCTGGCAACACAGCGACACGCCGGATTGG